>CAKRAY010000015.1 GCA_934296355.1 uncultured Clostridia bacterium | reverse complement strand
GAGTACTCCTTCCAAGAATCGGAGATATACGACGGAGAAGTGGGGTAGTAGAACTTCATATAAACCGTGCCCTCGACGCCGTTATCGCCCATTTCGAACGAGTAGTTATACGCCGCCGAATCTTCGTAAGCGTCGATAGCGCTGTAAACTTCGAAAGCGAATGCGTCGGAGTAATCTACGTTACGATACAGCGACTTATAGTCGTACGCCATATAAACGTCGCTTTCCATCTCGTAGCACCCGTCTACGGTTTTAGCGTCCTCGCGGAATACGATAAGATAACTCCATAGGTCGAAGAACTCTTTTCTCGTCGCCGCGTAATAATCTATTTCCGAAAAACCAGCCTTAACGGGAGAAGCGTACTTGTCGTATTGTTCTTCGGTCAAGCCTTTGTAAGAGTACTTTTTTTCTTTAACCGAGGGATAAACGTAATTTTTCTTGGATTCTTTAAGCGTGACCGTCAAATCTTGGGAGTAGTCGTAGCCGATGTCCGAAAGGCATAAACTGCCACTCGAATACGCCTCGCTTGTTTCGTCGTAACTCTTGGTTGATTTATCGAATTCGACGGAAACGGAATAGGCGCAATCGTGATTCGCGTCCCATATCGCGTACATTTTCCCTTCGGAAAAAGTAACCGCCAAATCGTTACCTACGTTGTAGTTCGTCTGTCTGTTACTAATCTTCCCGGTGTCGAGCGCGTCTAAAAATCCGCCTATGCCGCCGATAATGACAGCCGGAATAGTAAGACAGGAGGACATTGTCAAACATAGAATTACAGATAACAAGAGGATTGAAAATTTAATTGATTTTTTTGTTTTCACAACGCCCTCCATAATTATTATTATGTTTCGCAATGCTTAAATAAGTATTAACGGCGCAAGTTCTTTTATAAAAACGATGTTTACAACAAGGTTATGCCGCGCGCCTTGCACTCGTCCGTCATTTCTTGCGGCCAAACCGAAACGTGAACTTCTCCGATATGCGCTTTACCGAGAATCAGCATACAAAGTCTGCTTTGACCTATGCCGCCGCCGATAGTGAGCGGATAAACGCCGTTTAACACGTTTCTATGAAATTCGAATTCGCTTCGGTTCGTAGCGTTTGCTTTAACAAGTTGACTCCTTAAACTCTCGGCGTCCACCCGTATTCCCATCGAAGATACTTCCAACGCGCAACCAAGCACGTCGTCCCAAAACATAATGTCGCCGTTAAGCGACCAGTCGTCGTAGTCCGGCGCGCGTCCGTCGTGCCTTTCGCCACTCTTCAACTTGTCGCCGATTTGCATTATAAAAACCGTTTTATACTCTTTGACAACGGCGTTTTCACGCTCTCTCGGCGTTAACGCGGGATATAAGTCTTCGAGTTCTTGCGTGGTGACGAATTTTACTTCCCTTTTAAGCGCGGTTTTCACTTGCGGGTACGCCGCGGAGATTTCTTCTTGCGCGTCCACGATGGCGTTGACGATTTTCACCACGATGCTCTTCAAAAAATCTTCGTTGCGCTCTTCCGCGGAAATAACTCGTTCCCAGTCCCATTGGTCGACGAACACGGAGTGAAGGTTGTCTACATTATCGTCGCGTCTTATCGCATTCATATCGGTATAAATGCCTTCGCCCGCTTCGTAACCGTATTTATAAAGCGCGCTTCTCTTCCATTTTGCGAGAGATTGCACTACTTCCGCTTCCACGCCCGGTATTTCCTTGATGTCAAACTCGACTTTTCTCTCGACGCCGTTGAGGTCGTCGTTTATACCGCTTTTTTTCGTTACGAAAAGCGGCGCGGTAACTCTATCTAAGTTCAAAGCCGCCGCGAGTTTCAGTTGCACGGTGTCTTTGATAAGTTTTATCGCCTTTTGAGTTTGCTTTTGCGTCAGCGACGATTTGTAACCGTCTGGAAATATCAAGTTATACATTTTTTCTTCTCCGTTTTTAGTTTCATCTTTAGTAATTTTGAGTTGTCGATAATTATCGATTTAGTCCACGTTGCCTACCGTACGAGGATAAAGTATGACGTCCCTTATGTTGGACATACCGGTAACGTACATCATAATTCTTTCGAACCCGAGTCCGAAACCGCCGTGCGGTACGGAACCGAACTTTCTTAACTCGATGTAGTTCTTGTATTCGTCGAGGTTCATGCCGCGTTCGTTCATCGCCGCGAGAAGTTTATCTATGTCGGCTTCTCTTTCGCTACCGCCGATTATTTCGCCTACGCCCGGCACGAGCAAATCGCTCGCCGCAACCGTTTTGCCGTCGGGGTTTTGCTTCATATAGAACGCTTTTATAGCCTTCGGGTAATTGATTACGAATACGGGCTTGTTGAAAACTTTTTCTACGAGGTATCTCTCGTGTTCGGTTTGCAAATCGCATCCCCATTCTACGGGATAATCGAACTTTTCGCCGCTTTCTTGAAGAATTTTAACGGCTTCGGTGTAATCGAGCACGCCGAAATCCTGACTTATGGCTTTTTGCAGTTTTTCTATAAGTCCCGCTTCGAAATGCGCTTGGAAAAATTCGAGTTCGTCCTTGCACTTTAAGAGAACCTCTCCTATAACGAAACGGAACATATCTTCCGCGAGTTCCAGAACGTCGTGAAGGTCCGCGAAAGCAATTTCCGGCTCTATATGCCAGAACTCCGCAAGGTGTCTGGGCGTATTGCTGTTTTCGGCGCGGAACGACGGTCCGAAAGTATAAATCTTACCGAACGCCATGGCGCAAACTTCGCCCTCTAACTGTCCGGAAACGGACAAAGTCGCTTTTTTGCCGAAGAAGTCGTTGGCGTAATACTCTTCCGCGGTCTTGTATTCGGGCGCAAAACCGTTGGTGGTAACCTGGAAAACTTCTCCCGCGCCTTCGCAGTCGCTTCCTGTAATAAGCGGGGTGTTCACGTAGAAAAAGCCTCTCTTTTGGAAAAACTCGTGCAACGCCGCTGCAAGTATGCTTCTCACTCTGAAAACGGCGTTAAACGTATTGGTTCTCAATCTCAAATGAGGAATGGTTCTAAGATATTCGAGAGAGTGACGCTTCTTTTGCAAAGGATAATCAGCGGGGCATTTGCCGAGTAAAACAATTTCTTTTGCGTTTACTTCCGCGCCGCCGTTACGATCCTCTACGACGATTCCCTCTACTTTCAAACCCGCGCCGAGTTTCAAACACTCGGGATTAACCGTTACCGCTTGCTTGTCGATAACGATTTGCAGATGCTTTAACGAAGTGCCGTCGTTGAGTTCGACAAACGACATATTCTTGGAATCTCTCGCCGTTCTTACCCAACCGCATACGGTAACTTCCTTGCCGATATAACTCTTGTCTTCTCTCACAATTTTAATGTCAACGTGTTTCAAAATGAGTACCTTCTTTATTTAATAATATTATATATTAGCACATAAAAGAAACGTTGGCAATCAACTAACACGCATTTTCGACGATTTTCTCGCTAATACGCAAAAAGTCAAACTCGGTTTTTCTTGCTTGCCGAATGCGTTAATAAACAGCGAAATACATTTTCGGGCGCTTAATCGAAAATGACGGTTACCTAAACGGCGAAAACCGCATATAACGAAAAAAGGTCGTTCCCGACCTCCTTTGGATATATTTGCGTTTTACTCTTTATGCCGCGTATTCGTAATCGAAGGATATTGTCACGGTGTTACCTTTGGTCGTTTCGTACGATATGGTCATGTTTAAGAGGCGGGCGTCGTTTCTCGTAAGGGATATGACCGGGTTAAGAACGCTTTGCGCTTCCGTTTCGGTTAAGCCGAGGGTTTGCGCTTTGGCGGTTGCGGACACCTTAAAAGTCAGGGTCGTTTTGCCGTCGGCGCTCGTATCTACGCCATAGCCGTCTTCGCATATGCTTTGGTCGAACTTAGCGTTCGCCTTTATCGCTTTCTGATACGCTTCTACGTTAACGGTTCCTTCCGTTTCGGTTTCTACGTACGTTTCGGTAGACGTCGGGTCGTCGTTAAGCGCTTTTACCGTATACTTTACTAAGTACTCTTCGCCCTTTTTCTCGTACGTTGCGGTTTCCTTGTAGATTAAGTCGCCGTTTTGCGTAGTTATCGTAGTGCCGACGACGGTTTTCGTCGCCGCTACTACTTCGGATATTTTTCCGTTCATTATATCCAGTTCCGTTTCTTTCTCGTTACACGCTACGGCTCCGAATATCACCGTACATATTATCGATATACACGCAAGAGCGAGCAGTATTCTTTTTTTCATATATCTTCTTACCTCCTCATTTACCTTGGCTTTGTTTAAGCCCGAACCAGAACGCCACTGCGGCTCCGGATATCATGGCAATCAATTCGGCGAGCGAATTGTTTGCTACTTTACGCGCTACGGAGACGTCTTCCGCCATATCTTCGAGATACTCGGTATATGCGGCGACGTACCTATTAAGTAACGCGGTATACTCTTGGTCTTCTTCTATTTGCGCGAGGTCGTCCTCGGTAAGGGAGAGTACCAGGTTACGCATAGCGGTTAAGGCCTGGAATCTTACGGAAGACGAAGCGTTCGCGTCGTAAGCGTCGAGGTCTTGTTTAAGTTCTTCCGTTTTCCCTATTACGCTGGGGACTATCGTGAACGAGTAACTTACGGTTCCTTCGTAGTTATCGTTTTCTATTACTGCGGTAAACCCGTATTCGCCTAATTCGTAGGGCGAGTCGGTTTCCGTACCGTTCACGGTAAACGTAGAGTTAATCGAGATTCCCATACCGGCGTACGTATCGAGTATAGCGTAGATGGATATGCCGTGTCTTTGCGCGAAGCGGTTACCCTCTTTCGTACCTACCACGGTCATATCGGAAGATATATCTTTCTTCTTGACCGTTACGGTATACGCGTTAACCGAATTATCGGCAAACTCGTAAGCGTCCTCGTGGACGATGGAAATCGTCATTAAGTACGTACCCGCTTCGGTAATGCTCGTTAGTTCTTCGGAAGTTTCCGCGCCGTTTACCAATCTCTTAAACGTCGCTTTGAAACTTCTCTCGTTAGCGCTGTCGAGTTTTCCGGATATATTCTTAGTCCAGTCGAATACCGGGATAGCGTTACCGTCGTCGTAAACGAACTCGGTAACTATATCTTTTACGCTTACCTTAGGTTTGGTAACTTCGAGAGAGCCTTTAACTACGGTAATATCGTAATTATCGTTACTTGCTTCGGCAAGTATATCGTGTTTGCCGCCGCAAATCATGAACGAGTAGTTACTTGCGTTAATTACCGTACCGTTTATCGTCAACGTATACGTTACGTTAATTTCATCTCCGTCTACGATTGTATATGAATCGGCGGCAACGGTAAAGCCGAGTAATTCGGCGAAGTCTTCATACGTTTTATTGAACGAGAAGTTAGATATATCGTTAACTTTAATCGTTATCTTACAAGCGGTAATCGTATACTTGCTTGCTTTTCCGTTAGTGCAATCGAACGTTACCGAGTAGTTCTTGTTATCGTACGTAGCGGTAATATCGTAAGAACCTACGTTCTTACCTTGAGTTCTGCTAAGAACGACATTCAAGTTTTCTTTGCTATCTTCGTAAGCAAGGTCTTCCTCGTTAAGAACGTACGTTAACTCCGTTTCCTCTTCGCCGTAAACTTGCGTAGCATCGTTTACGGTAACGATTACGGGCTTAGCGGTGATTACGTACTTACCTTTATCCGAATTGCCGTTAGAGTTACGGAACGTAACATTGTAGTTCTCGTTGTTCCAAGTTCCGAGTATGTCGTACTCGCCTACGTTCAGGTTTTCCGAGCGAGTGAGCGTTACGTTAAGGCTTTCCGCTTTATCGTCGTAGCATAGGTCGGAATTGAGTTTCCAAGTGAGTTCTTGTACTTTTTCTCCGTACACGCTTTCTTTATCGTGTATCGTCACGGTAATATTTTTAGGCTTTACTGTGTAAGTACCGTTTGCGAACGTGATATCGTAGTTGTTGTTCGTATACGTACCGGAGATTGTGTAAGTTCCTACGTTTTTTCCGTCCTCTTTAACTAAGGATATACTTAAGACGCTTGCATTTTCTCCGTTTGCAAGGGTAGACTCGTCTACTACGAAAGTAAGAGTTACTGCGTCTTCTCCGTAAACGCTTTCTTTATCTTGTATCGTCACGGTAATATTTTTAGGCTTTACGGTGTAAGTACCGTTTACGAACGTGATATCGTAGTTGTTGTTCGTATACGTACCGGAGATCGTGTAAGTTCCTACGTTTTTTCCGTCCTCTTTAACTAAGGATATACCTAAGACGTTTGCGTTTTCTCCGTTTGCGAGCGTAAACTCGTCTACGTATGCGGTAAGTTCTTCCGTGGCTTCTCCGTAAACGCTTTCCTTATCTTGTATTCTAACCGTAATTTCTCTCTTAGATATCTCGTAAACGCGGGAGTAAGACGCTTGTTCTTTACCCGTTTCGTTTATCGTTATCTCTATTTCGTAACTACCGGCAAGGCGTAATTCGTTAACCTCTTTTCCGTCGAGTTTCGCTTTTACCGCATATTCGGTAACCGCTTCTTTAGTATCCGTTATGGTAACGGACACGATCGACTTCAAGTCTGTTATCGGCGTATTGTCGTAGACTTTACCGTCTGATACTTCTACCGTGTAGTAGGCGTTCGCCTTGACTACGGTAAGTTCTGCGGGTTTCACGCTTACCACGTTGTAGTTATTATCTGCGTTAACCGCTTTAACCGTGTATGCGCCGGCAACGAGCGTACCGGTTATCGTACCGTTTTTAACCGTCGCTTTAAGTTCTTCTCCTGAATATATCTCGTAAGTTAACTTGGTAACGAAGTCGCTGTCGGGAGTTTCTTCGTTCGTTCTCGAAGAAATCACTATTTTATCGTAGCCTTCCATCAAGTTTCTTATATCCAAAACTTCGATATTCACGTCGAACGGTTTTATCTCGTATTTACCGTCGTTAAAGGTTACGTTGTAGAAGTAACCGTCGTACGTTCCCGTTATATCGTACTTGCCCACGTTAACTCCGCTTGCTTTAACGAGCGTAATACCGATATTATCGATTTTGTCTTCGTACGCTAAGGGCGTGGAACTATCCGCGCTTGCGGTAAGGGTAACTTCGGCCTCGCCGTATACGCTTTCTTTATTCGATATATTCACGGTCAAATCTCTCTTAACCGCATTGGTTTCGACGGTAACCGAGTACGACTTTCCTTCGAACTCGCCTACGTAAACGAGCGAACACTTTAACTCTACGCCTTCCGCTCTCATATCTTCTACCGATACGTTTACGGTATCCGTAGTTTCGCTGCCGTCTACTTTAACGCGCGTCGCTTCCGCGTTAGTATCGCCGTAAACGGGAGCGGAAACCACTTTGACGTTCTTAACGACTACGCCGGCGTACGCCGTGTAGTTTACTAAGTATTCTACGACGAACGCGTTGTACGTTTCGCTGCTTGCCGTTATTAACTCTTTGTACTTAGCGTAAAGCGTTACCGCTTCGGAAGATATATTTTCGCTATCTTTAAGAACGGTTACTTCCGATATATATTGCTCTACCGCTTTGTCTACGACGTAAAAGGCGTGCTTGAACGTAACCGAGTAATTTTGGTGGGAAATCTCTACGTTATCGTTGGTAAACGTAGTAACTTCTCCGTACGCCCATTCCGTTTTTACGGTTTCGCCGTTTAAGTAAGTAACGACTACGTTTACTACAAAGTCTTCCTTGACGCTTCCGTCGGCGTTAAGAATACGGAAGTAATCGTTGCTTTCGTCGAGTTCCGCTTTAACAATCGCTTCGTCTAAAATATTTTCGCCTAACGTAACCGGGCGCGAATGCGATACGCTCGCTTTTTCATACTCGCTCGTAAAGTAGGTAATCTCTTTACTACCGGAGAATGCAAAATCGTTAATCGTAATCTTGCCATCTTCGGGAACGACGTACTCTACGCCCTCGATGGTAACTCTCTTACCTACGAGTTCTCGTGAAAGAGAGAACGTTATCGAATCGGCAACAAACTTGGTTCCGTTCCATTCGAGGAATCTACCGGTCATCGCTTGGTTAAGTTCAACCGTCAAGTTGCTCATACGGGCTGCCGAAATTGCGGTAAAAGTATCCAAAACAAAGGAATCTTGCGAGAACGCTTTATACGTCTTACCTTTTTCCAAGGTAATGAAGCCGTTTAAGGCGTACGCTCTCGCGGAGGTTTCGAACTCCGTTCTGTCGCTCGACTTCTCGCCGTCGTAACCTCCGTTCGCGCCGTCGACTATCGTTTGATTGCCTACGTTAGCGTCGTTTCCTACGGTAATCGTACCCGAGCCGTTCGTTTGAACGATACCCGCGAAAGTACCGTTAACGGTAAGGAGTCCGTCTACTACAAACATACCGCTTTTGTTAAAGCCGTACTTAGAAAGCACGTCGGCTTGCGGATACTGCTTGTTATCTCTCATCGCTTGAATCAATCCGTCGTAAACGTACAACGCGCCCGACTTCTCTACGAGAATCTCGCCGCCGCTCGCTACGGTAATTACCGCGCCCGGCATGACCTTGTACTTTTGCTCGATTATTATCTTACCGCCGTTCTTAACGTTGAAGTTATATGTATACGGCACGGAAAGCACCATGTCCTTACTGCCGTAGCCTTGTAAGTAGAACTCGCCCGCCGTAACCGCGCCGTATACGTCGATCGTGGTCACGCCGCTGTCGCCTAAGTGCAATGCGAGTTTACCCTCTTTATGGAGTCTATCTATAGTATTAGTTCTGTCGTAAGAAATTTCAAGCCTGCTCCCTTCTTGCATCCAAATGAGCGAACCCTCGCTCGAAACCGTTCTGTTTTCGTACTTGTCGACAAGCACTACGTCTTGCGTGGTAATACTCGACCAAAAGTAAAGCGACGTAGACCCTATAATTTTCGCGCCGTAACTAACGATTTGCTTACATTCCACGTTGACGGTGGCAAACTGCACAAACGGGAATTGTCCCTCGTTGTAGAGCGTGTAAGTATTCGTACCGCCCGCATAGTTGTTTACCATAAAAGGTTCGCGAAGAGTCGCGCCGGCGTTCAAACTAATCGTTCCGCTTCCCGTAACTCTGCCTATTACGTCCAAGTAACCGCCGCTAACAATAACGATGCTACCGTTGTTGACAATTTGGCTATACGCGCCCGAAGTATGTCCTTGGGCGGTTTGGTCGGCTTTATGTTGTACGCCGCCGACGATAAGTTTACCGTTAATCGTGAGCGTTCCGTTGACGGTAAGCGTAATATACGGGTCTTCGCCGTCAAACCAACTCACTCTGGCGTGGCTTCCGCCCTGCGCGTAACCCGTTTTATCCGATTGAGAATATTGTAAAACGAGCGTAACGCCGTTAAGAACGGTAAAGTCGGACAAAACGCAATTTTCGATAACGTATATCGTCCCGGCCGGGTTCGCACTTTGCGCTTTTTCTATCGTAGCATAGAACCGGTTCCCCGCCAATGCGGTATACGTACCGAGCGGTTTTATTATCGCCTTATATTCAACGGCTTCGACAACGGTAATCGTAACGCTCGACGAAGTAGTAATTTCTCCCGTCGCTACGTTTTGCCAGCCGTAAACTTTGCATCCGTCGTTCGCCGTAGCGGAAAGCGTAATTTTCGTACCCATGGCAACGGTCGAACCGCTATTCACGCTCGCGCCGCCCACAATCATCGCTTCTACGCTTCCCGAGGCTTCGTCGTCGGCGCTGTAAGTAACATTTTTCACGCCCGTATCGAGTTTGATATTCGCTATCGCAAACACGTCGTCGCCGGCGGAAACCGAACCGCCTTTAACGTACGCCAAATGTATAACTAAACTCTCTCCTTCTCTAACGTCTACCGCAAGAGAGTATTTTTGCCAGCCGACTTCGCCCGTCGAACCCACGCTTGCGTGTTCCAAATCTTCACTGAGAGATTTACCGGACGGGAAATACTTTCCTTGTTGTTGCGCACTATTGTAGCCAATCGCTTCGTTACTTGTATAAACCGAGTCGTAAGGCGCGCTCGTATTGTCCGCGCTGACATAGTAATCGAAAGTCAGCAATCCCGATTCTTTAACGATCAATTTAATTCCCGAAACGGAAAGGTCCTTACCTTGGCTCGTGGAAGAATAAACAAGCCAACCCGTTCTCGCGGAAAGATTGCCGTTAAAGCCGAACGGATAGTAGTGCGCCGTTCCGAAATAAGGCACGTCTTCCGTCTTGTCTTTATAATCCGAACTGTCAACGCTTACGTTGCCGCCGATAACAAGGTTGCTTTGCATGCCCGCGGACGGCTCGAAATCGATATTGTATGTGAACGAAGCCGAATCTAAACCTTCTTTAGAGTAAACGAAACTCACTTGGCTGACCGTCTTCGCGTCTTGCACGTAATAAAAATACACGCCTTGGTCGACCGTAGGCGCGTCGGCGGACTTATCGCCTTGTACGTACAGTTCGCATACGACATTTTCCATAATCGGAGCAGTAAACGATAAAGACGTTTCCTTGTCGTAATCGACGGATATAGTTCCGCCGTTCTCTATAGTCTGTCTGGACGGTATTCCGTCTACGGTAATAACGTATTCCGCTTCCGTAGGAGAACTCAATATACCGCCGCGAAAATCGTTAACGTATCCCGTGTCGTTGCCTGCGTCGCTAGCACCATCTTTCGTATAAGTAATGGTAATTACGTTAAATTCGCTTTGTTTAAAATCAAAAACGACCCTGTCCCAGCTCAATTTATTTATATCTTTTTGGTCTTCGCCTTCTCTTTCTCTATATACTTTCCCTTCGAAGTAAATCTTTACGTCATCGTATTTACTTTCCGAGGAAGAAGCCACGTTAAAACTTACGTGATCGGTATTTACCGCGATAATATCGACCGCGCTTTTACCGTAGGCTCCGATTTTTGACGAATACATTCCCTTAAAACCGTTTACGTCATCGGAATAAATCCAAGGACTATCCGAATCGCTCGTATAGAAAAGATGCTCTACGCCGAGCGATTTTACGCACTTGATATCGTTGAAAGTCGCGGACGAAGCCAAGATATCGTTATAATAGTACTCGATCGTATACGCTCCGCCGGTCATTTTACCGAGATTTGCCGTTTCGCTTCCGGTAATCGTGACGCTGTTTTCGCCGTACTTGACAACCGCTTTCGCGCCGTCTGCAAGCGCGGACTCGAAACCTATTGCAAACTGATTGCCGCTTGCGGCTTCAACGTCGCAAATATAGAAATCTCCGTCTTTTATCGTAATGAAACTCGGAGCGTTTTCTATCCCCACGCCGTCGATTGTCTTAGTTAATCGGGGCATTCCGGGTATGCCTACGACGATTTTCGTAGAGTAAACGACTTCTAAAACGGTGTATTCCAACAAATACGTATGCGTTCCCGCGCTCGAAGCGAACGAAACGCTTCTATCCGTCAAGTTGAATTCGACTGCCGAATCGTTTTCCTTAATGGTTAAATTGCTCGGAACGGCAACGAATTCGACTGCGATACTATCGAAAGATTTTGTCGTAGCGTACGTTTTTACGTTGTTTTCAACCGAAACCACGCTCATATCGAACCCGTCGATACTTGCTATATCGGTACGGTTATTCTTTTCGATATACGTTCCGTCGTTATTTCCGACCGCCGCGCCGTCCGAATAACACGCTTCCGCCGTGCCGCCGCTTTCTCCTTTACCGATAATTTTACCCGCGTAATTTCCCGTAGCAGCCGTAATCGTATTGCCTATAGAACCGCAATTATAAATTAAACCCGCGCCCTTGTATAATTGACCCGCGCCGGTAATACCGCCGGCATTTGCCGCGTTAGAAGTAATCGTACTGTTTTTTACAAGGCAGTTCTTTATCGTACAGTCCGTCCACCCTACTATACCGCCGGCATTACCCCCACTACAAACTACCGTACACGAATCTATCGTTACGTTTTCAATCAACGCCGTATCCGAAGTGATATCGTAAGCAAAAACGCCCGCGCTGTCGTTGCCGCTAACGTTTGCGTTCTTAAAAACGATATTTCTCGCCGTACCGTGAAAATTAGCCGTGAATAATCCCGGACGTAGAAAACCTTCGACTTTCAAATTGCTTATCGTATGTCCTCGACCGTCTAAAACGCCTTTGAAGGTTCCGTAAATAATAAATTTGGACGACCACTCCACATTGTTCAAATCTATATCGTTTGCGAGATAAACCGTTTGGTCTACGAATTGCTTGCCGGAATTTACCAATGAAGCAAAACCCGCAAACTGCGCCGCGGCGGTAATGGTAAACTCGGAGTCTTTGTCGTTATACCAACTCGTATCGCTACTCGTGCCGTCCCATACGGAAGCGGTCGTTTCTTGCGCGCCCGCTACCGACTTAACGTTAAGTTCGACGCCGATGAGTCCGGCGCAAAGCGCGCAAATTATCAAAATAATCGCCAAGAACATTATATGTTCTTTTCTTAAATATGTTTTTTTCATTAAATATACCTCTAATTTACTTAAATGAAATATGGTGCAAAAACAAAGAAACGCTCAAAACGCGTTATCTCCAACGGAATAAAACGCCGCGAAGCGCATAATATATCGCTAACTTATAAGCCTTAACAGACTTATGACCGGCGAGTAATGGTTGCGCGAAAGCGCGTTATCTTTGTTTTTTCGCTAAAAACTTAATTTCTACTAAGAACTAAAAGAAAATCAATTCAAAAATGCGGGAACTATTTCTAAAACGGGAATTACGAAACAATGTTTTTTATATTCTTTACGTTCCTTGGCAAAATATCGCTTTTTCGATTCGACTACTTTGTCGGAAACAATAATTTTGTTCGAACTCTTAGGAACGCAACGGCTTAAAACGAATCTTATGCTCGTAGTCGAGAACATACACACGCCGAACATAATCGCTTCGAAAATAAAATTGCTACCGGAAGTAATTTGAAACAATTCTTTCTTCAACAAAAGGTACTCGCTACCTACGGTTTCTCCCGCGACCGCACAGATAACGTTATAATATTGACCGTGCAAACAAACAAGGGCAATCAAAACAAGTCGAACCCCGTACTCTATAATTCGCAATAGGATTATGACAATAGATTTTAACGTTATCTTTTTTTTCATATTTCTTACAACTGTCTCATTACGCTTTTGAAAACAAAAGCATACAAACGCGCCGCGTCCTACTTATCTTTTATGCATTATACCACATATAAAAAATTATTGCAATCGGTAAAAAAAAAGGCAACAAAAACGGTGCCCGTCGCAAGGGGCAACGCGCGTACGTTGCCGGTACCAGTCGCAAGGGGGCATTGCATTACAGTCAAAAGAGGTCGTTATCGCGACCTCTTTCTTTGTGTAATTCCATTTGTTTCCCCCTTGGTACCGACTAATAAGGAAGCCGTTAAGATAACGGTACCAATCGCAAGGGGCAACGTGTGACGTTGCCCTATTTGCTTATGCGTATTCGGATTCGTCGAATATAAAGTATCCGTCGACTATTGTGCCGGCAATAGCAAATCCTCCGTTGTCGTATATCTTTATAACGCCGTCTTCCTCCCTCCAATCGTAAACGAATACTACGTATTCCGCTTCTACGCCTTCTTCCGTGATACCTGCAACCGAGACATAGAACTTACCGTTATCGTTCAACGTTCCTCTCGTTATCATACCGTCGTTTTCTTGCTCGTAACGATATACCACGTTGCCTTCAACGGCAATTTCCAGTAAGTTATCTTCGCCGATTAAGTATTTTATACCAAGCGCATAAACGTATTTTCCGTCTAAGGTAAACTTCACTGAAACCGTCCGTCTATAATAACCTTCCGCGCTATATATGTCGGCAAACGACAATCCGTTTTTGGTGTATACCTTAGCGACGTTAACGCCGTCTTCGGTAAACAGAGTGTATTCTTCGAGATTTTCTTCGAGCATACTCGCATTGAAATAGTACGCGGAGTCGCCGCTTACCGTAATAAACTCTTTGTACGTCCAACCGAAGTAGGATAATTCGTATATTACGGGTTCGTTAGATACAAGGGTGTATTCTCCCCAATTACGGTCGTTTTTGAAGTATCCGTTCTCGTATAAATCAATTGTGTTTTCGTTGAACGCATAGGAAGTTTTATTAACGCCTTCGACGTCGGGCGCCAAGACAATCTCGAATTCGCTTACCACGCCCATATAAGATACTTTCAAACATATTTGTCCGGGTTTAGAAAAGTCGATATCTTGATTAGGCGCGACTACCAATTCTTCGAAATAGCACGATTTCAACCAGTCCGTATATCCGCAAACATGTCTGTTGAGCGAGATTCTAACTCTTTTTAGTTGCTCTAAAACTTCTTCTCTCGTGCCGACGGTAACCGAAACGTTACTGTCGTACATCGAATAAGAATACTCCACGTCGCTTTCGGCGTAAATCAATAAATCCGCGGGGTTACTTACTTCGCCGGCGTATTTAAGAACGACTTCATATCTTTTTCCGCTTTCCGCGCTTTCAAAATCGAATGGTATAGCGCTACCGCCACCGTTTTCCAAGCAATAGAGCAACTCTTTTGCGAGCGAAATCAAATAGCAACCGTCGTTCGTTTCTACTCGAACGTAATAGTCGCTTAAATCGCCGTCGGGCGCATAGAACGTAGAAGTGCTACCGTAAGCAAGATTGCTCTTTTGATAAAAGTTAAAACCGCTTATGGTCAGTTCGGATATTCTTCTCGGCGCGACGGTCATTTTTTCGGACTTTCCGTAATAACTGACGATTACTTCGAAGAATCCGCCGTTTGTAAACGCTTCCTTTGCAGCAAGCGCGCTGTACGTAATCATATCTTCGGTAACTTGCATATAAGAAATGCTTCCGTCGTTTCTACTCACGATAATATACAAGTTTTCGAGGTTCGGCACGACGTTTCCGTCGGCGTCGACGTCCCAAACGGTTATACCGGGTTGCGGCAAGGAAATCGCGTAGACTCTTTCGTCGCGCGGATCGGTCACCCTAACGTTACAGCTGTAGAATCTACCCTTATAGTAAATCGTAATCGGGTACGCGCCGACGGTAGTATTATCATATTCGCCTTCGATCATATCGGGAGTAACTTCGTAGTGCGCAGAAGTGCCGTCTGCGTACCAAATTATAAGATATAAACTATTTCCTATATTAACGGTTTCCGATACTAAACCTATATTAAGTATTCGTTTCGGATCGTTTACTCCAACCGACAACGTTCTTTCCACGCCGCCGATGCTCACGGTGAACACATGAAGTCCGACAACCGAGGGGTCGAACGAACCGTCTACAATAATATCGTCGGTAACTTCGTAATATCTGACCGAACCGTCGGTATATTCCACGCGCAAAGAAACGGGCGAACCGTCTTTTACCATCCAATGTTCTCCGCCTTCGATAGTTTGGACTCTCACGTCGTCTACAAGCGTTACTTCCACGTCGTAGATAACGCCGTCTACCTTATATTTAATTATAAAGGTCTTTTCCGTAACGTTGTTCGAGACAAAGTCGAAGTCGGGGTCAAATCCGCCGTTGTCGACAATCTCTCCCGAATATACGTTATATTCTTCGCGCATTTCGCGAGCGTAATTCTTATCGTATAATAATTGCACTTGGCTTAAATCGGTCAGTTGACCTTTTTGATAATACTTGTTTTTCGTGAACAAGCCGTACGTTTCCGCTTTACGGAAAGTAATCGTTACGGTACCCTCGTAATCGTCTTCCATTACGGTAAACGTTTCGGTAATCGTTTCGTTCGAGTTTGTCGCTCTTTCGAGCGTTTGATATAGTCTTGTCGATTCGGCTTCGCTCATGACTTGTTGCGGCATACACATTATTTCGTTTCCGTCTACGTAAACTATTTTGAGAATCGTGTCGTGCCTGAACTCGCCGTAGAAGTAACTATATACCGTTTCGATAGTCTTTATCCGCTCGTATCTTAGCCAATCCGTTTCGTATCCGCAAAAACTGCAAGTACCTTTTTTGAAATCGGATATTCCCTCTTTTTTGAACTCGTAGTCGAATTCGTGAATTTCTTGCGTTTCCTCGTCGCAATCCAAACAACGCGCTTGATGATAAGATTCGTCGCCTTTATCGGTACATACATAGTTATGACGACTTGCTTGAACGAATATGTCGTTATATTCCAGTTCGTTCATATTTTCGTCGAAGTATTTTCCGCAAAGCGCGCATTGATAATGCGAAATAAGAACGTCGTCGTCGTAACATTTTCCTTCGTGCGCGGGAACGAGTTCGCCTAAGTGGTGACGAGCGAGAACGGTCAATCCGTCGGTAATCTCGTTATAATCTCTGTCGAAGTATTTCTCGCAGTGGGTACAACGGAAGTACCCTTTCGTTCCGTCGGTAGTACAATCGGGTTCTTGTTCGTTTACCCAAGTCTCGAACGAGTGTCCTGACTCGGGTATGTATATAGTAGAGACAGGGTATTTATCCGAATCGAAGTATTCTCCGCAATTCGCGCATTGATAGTGAGAGATAGTTCCTCTTTCCGTTTCGGTCGCTTCGTAACCTTCTATAAGCGTTCCGTAGTCGTGTCCGGTCACCGGTATAATCACAGCGTCCCGGGTCGTTTTGTTTTTGTCTGCGTCAAAATAGCCGTTACACTTGTAACAAAAATAATATTCCTCAAATCCTTCGTTCTCGCAAGTGGGAGCGGTTCTTTCGTAATGTTCGTAATGGTGTCCCGCGGGGATAATCAATTCTTCCTCGGTGAGAGTTTTGGTATAATCGATCGTATCGAACGGCTCCGAGCAAACTCCGCACTTTGCGTGGCCTCTTCTACCGGGTTCGGTACAAGTCGCCGAAGTACCCGACTCCCAAGAACCGTAAGTATGACGAGTCTTTTCTATAACCCATTCGTCGATAACGACGCCGCTTTGGTCGAAGTATTTACCGCAGTTTTCACACTCGAAGTGAGCGACAATTCCGTCTACCGTACACTTGGCGGGAACTTCGGGAATAATCTCTTCGGTGGTATAAACGTGTTGAAGCGGAGCAATCGCTACTTCGGAAAGTAAATCGCCGTTTTCGTCGTAATTATTGTTACATATCAAGCAATGGTAATGTCCTATAATTCCCGCTTCGCTACAACTTGCGGGAACTCCCGCTATCCAATCGTCGTAATTGTGTCCGCCGGACGAAATAACGAGGCTGTTAATATCGGAAATCTCTTCGTCGAACATATCGTAATCCTTGCCGCATACCGAGCAATGCTTATACGCTTGCATACCGTCGGTCGTACAAGTCGCGGAAATCTCCGGGTTCGTCGTGAAAGTATGGCTCGCGGGTATTACTACGCGCGTTTCCGTTCCTTCGGCATCGAAGTTCTTTCCGCAACGCAAGCAAGTTTTATGCCCTGCAACGCCGTCTTCTAAGCAAGTAGCGGGCTTTCCTTCTTGCCACTCGTCGTAATCATGGTCGAGCGCGCTCAAAGTAACGTCTTCTATTGCTTGTCCGTCGTCATCGAACGCCGCGCCGCACTTTTCGCAATAATTATGTTCTATATAACCGCTCGCCGTACAAGTAGGTTCTTTACGATTAACGTGCGTTAATTCGTGAGAGGCTTTTATCGTAAGGTCGGCAATCTCGTTGTAGTCTTTATCGAAAACGAGCGAGCAATCTTCGCATGAGTAATGACCTTTGGTTCCGTCGACCGTACAAGTCGCGGGTACTTCGTCGATCCACTCGCTGTATATATGTCCCGTCGCGGGAATAACCAAAAAATCGAGTTCGTTGCCGTCTACGTCGAAATGCAATTTGCAAACGACGCAATCTTTATGCTCTTTTACTCCGTTTTCGCTCGCGGTAGCGGCTTGCTCCGGAATAATATCGCCGAAAGTGTGTCCGAGCGCTGGAATAACCGTATCGGTAACCTCTTCTCCGTCGGCGTCGAAAAGTTTACGGCAAGCGACGCAACGCAACACATCCTTAACGCCATCCTCGTCGCAAGTCGCTTCCTTGCCTTTCACTAAAACCAACGCGTGTCCTTTTTCTATCGCAAAGTCGTTCGTTTCGTTCTTATTTTCATCGAATGTCTTTTGACAAACCGAACATTCGTAGTGCGCTTTTACGCCCTCCGCTAAGCAAGTCGCGGGTACTTCCGCAATAAGATTGCCGTAAGCGTGGTCTGCTTTCGCTATCGCTAAGTCGGTCGTTTCGTTTTTATTTTCATCAAATGTCTTTTGACAAACCGAACATTCGTAGTGCGCTTTTACGCCCTCCGCTAAGCACGTTGCGGGTACTTCCGCAATAAGATTGCCGTAAGCGTGGCCTGCTTTCGCTATCGCTAAGTCGGTCGTTTCGGTCTTGCTTTCATCAAATGTCTTTTGACAAGCCGAACATTCGTAGTGCGCTTTTACGCCCTCCGCTAAGCAAGTCGCGGGTACTTCCGCAATCAAATTGCCGTAGTTGTGGTCTAATTTCGCTATCGCTAAGTCGGTCGTTTCGGTCTTATCCGTGCCGAAAGTCTTTTTGCAAGCCGAACATTCGTAGTGCGCTTTTACTCCGGTCGCTAAGCACGTTGCGGGAACTTCCGCAATCAAATTGCCGTAGTTGTGGTCTAATTTCGCTATCGCTAAGTCGGTCGTTTCGGTCTTGCTTTCATCGAATGTCTTTTGACAAGCCGAACATTCGTAGTGCGCTTTCACGCCCTCCGCTAAGCACGTCGCGGGAACTTCCGCAATCAAATTGCCGTAGGTATGTCCCGTGGCTTTGATTGTTTCTTGTTCGGTTTCGTCGCAACCCGTGCAAGAACGGATTCTCGTACCGTCGGTTTCGCAACCGGCTTCCGCGGTAATCGTCCACTCGCCGTATTCGTGAGTGTGTTTTTTGGCGCAACTTGCCAAACCGCAAACGACGATTAAACACAGAATAATCATCGATAAAATGCTTTGTAATCGTTTTTTCGTCATTTCAGAATTCATTTAGCCCTTCCTTTTCGATATTTTTTTATAAATTGTATATATAATTTATAATATCATATTATCAAAAATAATTCAAATGCTATTTTGGCGGAAAACATAGCTTATTTCGTTTTATGAGAAAAACAACAAAAACTTGCGTTAATTCGACGATTTTCACTAAATTTCAACCGCTTCCGACTAATCGAAAATTCAAACTAAAAAAAATCCGCTTGCAAAAAGCAAACGGACTCTTCTAATGTAACATAACCGATTATATTTTTATTTTATCCTTTATGGTCGTAATGGCAATCGCAATACTTGCCGCCACCCGCCAAAGTGTATTCGCGCGTGAAAACCGTCCCGCGAAGCCCTCTCCTCGGTCAACCGTTTCTACTTTTTTACGCCGTTTTTGTATAAATCAAAAACCACACGACAATCGACTTATATAAACATTATACTCAAAACGACGGTTTGGTCATAGCCGGTTAGTTAGTCAACGCAATAAAATATTTGTTTAATTTAGTAAAATAACACGCATTTGTCTATTCATTGCTATTCTCGATTATTTTCAAAATGCCGAGTATCCTCATCGAATTGACTTCTAATAAACCGCGCAAAGGATTTATTTTTACGTGAAATGGTTGTTACTCCCATTCCATTCATATACATAGCCGCCTGATTTCTTTTGAAAACCAAGCGGCTATGTACGCTATATTCAGTTCGACAAACTGTAATTTGTCATATTCCCATCACATAGATTTGGCAGGGATTCCATTTATCCCATAATGTGGGAAATACTTCAAACTCCTTAAAACCGATAGAAATATAAAACCGATTTGTATCGTCATAGGATTTATATTTCCCCATTTGAACAGTTTTAACCTGTATAAATGAATAACCCAT
>CAKRAY010000014.1 GCA_934296355.1 uncultured Clostridia bacterium | reverse complement strand
ACGCGACGCTGTTCATTCCCTACACGGCCGAGGCGCGCGAGCATCTGCGCCCCATCCGCTTCCGCGCCGACATCGCCCGGCTCGAAACGTTGACTTTCGTATTTAACTCTTTCGTTTCTATACGCGCGATAGAGCTCGTCTTCGCTTACGCCTCTTTCTACTCCGAGGATTATATACGGATCTCTTGACATTTTTTACCTCTCTTTTTTAATATTCCCTCAATTCGTCTTTTAAGCCCTAAATACACTATGTTGCTTAACGCGCCTTCGCTTACCACGATATTCATTTTATTATACGTTTGTATGATATTGTCGACGTAGTTATAAAGCGCTTCTCTCGCAATCGGCTCTATGCTGTCGTAAAACTTATCGTCTACGGTTTGTTTTTCTCTTAAAAACGGATTAAAGTTACCTTTTTCACTATCTTTTTTCACATCGTCGTAAGCATCGATAACGTAAACCCATCTGCCGAGGTTATATAAAAATTCCTTTAACAAACTGTCGCAGTTATCGGTAATCGCTTCGCCTGCGTACATAAGCGTTTCTCCGAATAAATCGGAAAGTTTTTCTATCGGCGCTTCGTCTTTTTCCGCGCGGCGGATTTTTTCGTAACCCTCTTTCACGGCTTTATCGAAGTTAGGCAAACGCTTCTTCGCCTTTTTATAATACGGCTTCAACGCTTGCAAGATGAGTTTTTTCTTACCCTCGTCCACAACGTCGTCGTAGACTTTATAGTACCCGAGAATCGTGTTCGCGTCCGCGACGCGCTCTCCTATATAATCGGGCGCGACGTATTCTATTTTTTTTATCCAATGTATCGGACAATGCCCTTTCTTGAACTCGGGGTCTTTCTTTTCGTAATTATGCGCAAGTAGCGATAAAAGAACAATATCGTAATTCAGCGTGAGTCTCATTATCTCGCCGCTTCGTTTCGCCAAACTTTTACACATACCGCAATAGTACGCTTTATAAGTGGCGTAGTCCTTTATCAGAATATTAGGTTTGTCGATAATTACGTATCCGAACATTAACGTTCCACCAAGCCCACTTTTTTATAAACTTTCGTTAAAGTGCGGCGGGCGATTCTTTCCGCTTGTTCCGCACCGCGCTTTGCTGTTTCCATTATATACGCTTTATCTTTAACTATTCTTTCGTATTCGTTTCTTATAGGCGAAAGTCTTTCGACTACCGCTTCTCCGACGGCTTTTTTGAAATCCGCGTAACCCTTTCCATCGAAGTCCGCCACAATCGATTCAATCGGTTTGTCGGTTACCGAACTCATTATGGTAAGCAAATTGCTTATGCCGGGTTTATTCGTTTCGTCGTACGCTATGCAAGCGTCGCAATCGGTTACCGCGCGCTTAAACTTACGCATAATATCGTCTGGCGAATCTATCAAACTGACGGTTGCGTTTACGTCTTCGTCGGATTTGCTCATTTTCTTCGTGGGGTCTTGCAAAGAATAAATCTTCGCGCCTTGTTTAGGAATAAAACCCTCGGGAATCGTGAACGTGGGCGAGTACAAGTTATTAAAACGCATCGCGATATCGCGAGCGATTTCCAAGTGTTGCTTTTGGTCTACGCCCACGGGTACGAAATCGGTTTGATATAAAAGTATATCCGCCGCCATAAGCACGGGATAGTCCATAAGTCCGACGTTTACGTTATCGGCGTGGCGCGCCGCTTTGTCCTTGAACTGCGTCATTCTGGAAATTTCGCCGATATAAGTAAAGCAATTAAGTATCCAAGTAAGTTCCGCATGCTCCGGTACGTGCGATTGAAAATACAAAATGCTCTTTTCGGGATTCAATCCGCACGCCAAATACTGCGCGAAAAAACTAATCGCTCTTTGGCGATACTCGCTCGGAATCTGCCTTACCGTAAGCGCGTGTAAGTCGGCTATCGCAAATACGGAACAATACTCGTCAGCCAATTTAAGCCAATTACTCAAAGCGCCGATATAGTTTCCCAAAGTAATGCAACCGGTAGGCTGAACTGCGCTATATACGACTTTTTTATCTCCTATCATTTATCTCCTCCTCCAACGGCGGAAAGTACCGCCTCGGCTATTTTTTCTTTATCCGTAACGACGGAATGTAAAACCGGCAAATCGGAAAGATTCTTTATTCCGTCCGGTATTTCCGCCGCTGTTAACGCGTAGAGTTTTTTTACCGCGAACTCCGCGTTACGCGTTTCTTCGCCCGATATGGCTTTAAGCACGCTTTGCGGGAATTTATAGGGATTAGCGGTACTCGTCACGATAGTCGGCACGCCGTCGTTTACTTCTCCGACGAACTTGACGTAAGCCGACAAAGCGACTGCCGTATGCGGGTCAAGCACATAACCGTAATCTTCGAAAATCTCGTCGATTATTTCTTCGGTCTCCTTTTCGCTACTGCTATACGCTAAAAACTCCGGCGCTTTCTCGTCGAGCAAATCTTTATCTATAGAATACGAGCCTTTTTCTCGCAACTCGTTCATTAGTTTTTTTACGATAATCGGGTTTCTTCCCGTTATTTCGTAAAGCAACCGTTCGAGGTTACTGCTTACGAGAATATCCATAGACGGACTTATCGTCTTATGAAACTTTCTCTTCGCGTCATACTTGCCGTTCTCAAAAAATTCGGTAAGCACGTTATTGACGTTGCTGGCAACTATTAAAAGATTTATCGGAAGTCCCATTCTCTTAGCGTAATACGCCGCCAAAACGTTTCCGAAGTTACCGCTGGGAACGACGAAATTAACTTCGTCGCCGAGGGATATTTCGTCGGTGGTGACAAGATCTACGTACGACGAAACGTAATAGCATATTTGCGGAACGAGCCTACCGAAGTTTATGGAATTCGCGCTGCTTAATTCATAACCGAGCGACGCGAACTTTTTATTCATCTCTTCGCTGGCGAAAATTTGTTTCACCGCCGTTTGAGCGTCGTCGAAGTTTCCTTTGACCCCGATGACGTGTACGTTTTCGCCGGTGGTGGTAACCATTTGTAACTTTTGCATTTCGCTTACGCCGTCCGACGGATAAAGAACGACTATTTCGGTCCCCTCAACGTCTTTGAACCCTTCAAGCGCGGCTTTGCCGGTATCGCCGCTCGTGGCGACAAGGATAAGCGTCTTTTTATCTACGCCTTCTTTTTTCTTACTGCCGGTAAGTAAATACGGTAATAAGGTCAAGGCGACGTCCTTAAACGCATAAGTCGGACCGTGCCACAATTCGAGGATATACAATCCGTCCTCCACTTTAACTACGGGCGCGGGGTCTTCGTCCTCAAACTTAGCGTATGCTTTTTTCGTATATTCGAGCAATTCTTCGTAAGAAAACTGCGTTAAATACCTACTTATTATGTACGCCGCGCGTTCCTGGTATGTGAGTTCCGACATATCGGACAAATCTTCAAGCGACAGTATAGGAAAATCGGCGGGTACATACAATCCGCCGTCTTTCGCAATGCCGTTTATTATGGCGCGGGCACCCGAAACGGGTCCCTCGCCTCTCGTGCTATAAAAATCCATCAATTATCCTCTTTTGTTAATCGCGGGTCTTACTTCGCATACTTAGAGATATACTCGGGTAAGTCCTCTTTAGCGCAACTGATGGTAAGTACGAACTTGACGTTAGACTTTGCGTTAAGCCCTTCGAGGAACAAGAACAAGTCAGCCATTGCGGGAGTATCGACGCTCTTTTCGCCAAGCATTTTGTAAACGCCGTCTATGTAAACGTATTCTATATCGTAGTTAGCGCAAAGCATACCTTTGATAAAGCCGAAAAGCATTTCTTTCGTTCTAACGCCCTCTTCTACGGTGTCGATAAACTTTATGCTGGGCTTTATTTCCGTTCTATAACGAGTAGTGGTAGACAAAAATACGGTTACGCCCTTGCCCGATTCTACGGACCTGTTGGCCGAATCGATAATTCTTTTGGTTTTGCCGCTACCTTTTGCACCTTCAATGATGGTAATCATATTCATTTCTCCTTAAAAAGTTTTTATATTTTTATGTACTTATTATATCATACCCTTTCTAACTTAACAAGGGGTATTAGTGCGGAAAATGCTTTCTGTGTTTAATAAGTTTGAATTTTCTATACAAGTCGATATCGATTTCTTTCAAAATTTCTTTCAGTTCGTAATCGCTCATGGCGGTATTCCTGCCGTTTGCGTACTCGGAGTCCACTCTTGCCTTTATCTTGGCGACTATTTTATCCTTTTTATCAACCTTGAATTCTTCGGGAAGGTTGAAGAAAGTATTTATCCAATACGCTATTCCCGCCAAGCCGCTGTGACTGTCGACCGCAACGCCTACCTTACGGTTAAGCAACGTTTCCGTGTCGAAAATATTATAAATTTCTTCGTCTTTCAAAAGTCCGTCGGCGTGGATACCCGCGCGAGTGGTATTAAAATTACTCCCTACGAAAGGCGTGTTCGGCGGTATAACGTAATCCATTTCTTGTTCGAAGTAATTCGCGATTTCGGTAATCGCGCTTAAATCCATACCGTCGGTAGTGCCTTTTATCGAGGCGTATTCGATAACCATAGCTTCGAGCGGACAGTTACCCGTTCTTTCACCAATGCCTAAAAGCGAACAATTCACGCTACTCGCGCCGTACAACCACGACGTGGAAGCGTTAATGACCGCTTTGTAAAAGTCATTATGTCCGTGCCATTCTATCAGTTCGGAAGGAATCTCGGCGTAGTGGCGCAAACCGTAGATGATACCTTGCACGCTACGCGGTAAGGATACGCCGGGGTAAGTCACGCCGTAGCCGAGGGTATCGCAACAACGAATCTTGATAGGGATTCCCGACTCGTCCATTAGCGACTTCAATTCGCAAGCGAACGGAATGACGAACCCGTAGAAATCGGCTCTGGTAATATCCTCGAAATGACATCTAGGACTGATTCCCTCTTCGAGCGAACGCCTGATAATCGCTAAATACTTATCGAGCGCTTGCTTTCTCGTCAGATTCATTTTTTTGAAAATATGGTAGTCGGAGCAACTAACGAGTATGCCGGTTTCGCTAAGTCCCATATCTTTGACGAGTTGAAAATCGTTCTCGTTGGCGCGTATCCAACTTGTTACTTCGGGAAACTCGAAACCGAGTTCGAGACATTTCTCCACAGCCTCTCTGTCCTTTTCCGAATACAAGAAAAACTCGCTCTGTCTAATTATTCCCTTAGGTCCGCCGAGTTTATTGAGAAGTTTATATAAATCGACTATCTGTTTTACCGTATACGGCGAACGCGATTGCTGTCCGTCTCTAAACGGAGTATCGGTAATCCAAATCTCTTTCGGGCA
Organism: uncultured Clostridia bacterium; assembly: GCA_934296355.1. Lineage (GTDB taxonomy): Bacteria > Bacillota > Clostridia > Christensenellales > DTU072 > CAG-1782. The sequence continues at coordinate 14,545 of CAKRAY010000014.1, read as the reverse complement.
ATGCATCGGAACGTTACGGAAGTTAAAGGCTACCTTAGGAATAGAAGTGTAGTCGAAAAAGTTACGGAACAGTTGCGGCTCCGAAACGTCTTGCAGCTGATAATTGTAACTATGCTCTTCTAAAATATTCTTTTCGCTAAGGTAAACGTCATTCGTAAAGTCTTTCATGCCATAAATCTCCGCTTTATGTGTCGAGTTTGCTTAATTTTGCGTTTTGATCCGCCAAAGCGAGCGCTTCTATCATAGCGAACATATCTCCGTCGAGAAATGCCGGTAAAGAGTAAATCGTCATATTTATTCTATGGTCGGTCACTCTGCCTTGCGGATAATTATACGTTCTTATTCTCTCGCTTCTGTCGCCCGTACCGACTTGCGTACGTCTGTTTTCCGCATATTCGGCGTCTTTTTGACTTTGATAATAGTCGTATAAACGCGCTTTCATTACGCGCATCGCTTTTTCCCTATTTTTAATTTGGCTTCGCTCGTCTTGACAAGACACGACTATGCCTGTAGGGATATGCGTCATTCTTACCGCGCTGTCCGTTTTATTGATATGCTGACCGCCCGCGCCGCCGCTTCTATAAGTGTCTATTTTCAAATCCTTATCGAGTATTTCAAAGTCGACTTCCTCCGCTTCGGGCAAAACCGCAACCGTTATGGTCGAAGTATGAACTCTGCCTTGCGACTCGGTTTCGGGAACTCTCTGCACTCTATGCACTCCGCTTTCGTACTTCATTTTACTGTACGCGCCGTGTCCTTTCAACATAAAAGTCGCTTCCTTGATGCCACCGAGTTCGGTTTCGTTAATATCGACGTCTTCTACTTTCCACCGGCAACGTTCGGCAAAGCGATGGTACATTCTGAGAAGTTCCATACCGAAAAGTCCGGCTTCGTCGCCGCCGGCGCCCGCTCTTATTTCGATAATAACGTTTTTATCGTCCATCGGGTCTTTGGGAAGCAACATAACTTTCAATTCGCCAAGCGTGTTTTCCCTTTTTTCTTTAAGGTCGTAGTACTCGACTTCGGCGAGTTCTTTCATTTCCTTGTCGTCGCCGTCCATCATCGCTTTACACTCGTCCATTTGTCCGTTTATGTTCAAATACTCCTCGTATTTTTCGATAATCGGCTGTAACAATGCGTGTTCTTTGACGTATTTTTGCCACTCGTCTTGTTTCGCAACTATTTCGGGCTTGCCGATAAGTTCGGTCAATTCGTGATATCTCGCCCGCATTAGTTCTAACCTTTCTAACATTATTTATATTTTTTCCTTTACTTTATTTTCTCTGATTATTCGGCTTTTTCGACGCGCGACGCCTTTAATCTTGCGATAACCACTCTGTCTACGGGTGGGTCGTTATAGTCTTTTACGAAAACCGTTTCGTAATCGTCGCCGAGCAATCCTTTTACCGCTTCCGCTTGATTTATGCCGACTTCTAACATTATCGCGCCGTTTTCGGTTAAATAATCTTTCGCTTTCGCGGCGATATCTCTATAAAAGTCCAATCCGTCCGCGCCGCCGTCGAGCGCAAGGCGAGGTTCGTAGTCGCAAACTTCTTTATCAAGACCCGCTATATCTCCCGAGGGAATATACGGGGGGTTCGTCACGATAAGGTCGAATTTTTCTTCCTTTTTTACCGCGCCGAACAGACTGCCGCGCTTAAAATCGATTTCCACGCCGTTCTTTCGGGCGTTTTGTTTGGCGAGCGACAACGCTTCTTCGGAAACGTCGGTGGCGACGACCGTCGCGTCGGGACAGTTTTTCTTTATCGCTACGGCTATACAGCCGCTACCCGTACAGAGGTCGAGCACTCTGACGCCCGATTTATCGCGCAATTCTTTAATCGCGCTTTCCGCCAGAATCTCCGTATCGAATCTCGGTATAAGCGCGCGCGTATCGGTATCGAAGTCCAAACCGTAGAAGCAAGTTTCTCCGATAACGTATTGTAAGGGCGCGCCGGTAAGTCTGTTTTCCGCAAGGCGTTTCGCTTTGACGAACGCTTCGTTCGATACGCGTCTACCGTCGTAAAGTTCGCTTCTCGTTTTCGCGCCGGTTACGTGCATCATAATAATCTCCGCTTCGGTGAGGTTGCCGCCGAGTTTATCTTTAATCAACGCAACCGATTTTTCCGCGGTGGTAAAGGTTACGAAACTCTTAACGGGATAATCTTTATCCGACTCGAGTAACAAAACTTCGTTAAACGCCGCGATAGAAACTTCCAGCATACTGTCGTCGGGTTCTTTCGTCGTTAACTTTTGTAGCCATAGTCCGGGTGCTTTGCAAATTCGAGTAAAAACGTTGTCGTATTTAGCGAATAGTTTCAAAAATTCATAAGAAACGCCCGCCACGACGGGAATTAACGCTACTCTTATTATAAGTTGCGTCAAAAACGTCAAAAATCCGTTGCCGACGTTAATCATCGACACGGGAACGACCGTGAAGAACAACATGCTTACCACCATGACGATAAACATAAACGTGGTGCCGCATCTATCGTGTTTCGTGGACATTTTACGGGCGTTTTCCACAGTTAAATCGAGTCCGTGTTCGTAACACGAAATTACTTTATGTTCCGCGCCGTGGTACATAAACAGACGTTTTATGTCTTTCATTAACGACACGAGCCAAATATAAGTCACGAAAATAATCATTCTCACAACGCCGCGAATGACTTCGTACAACATATTCCATCCGAAGCCCAAACCATCGGTCGAGGTCTTGAACGCGTTCCAAACTCCCGCGTCGAAACTGACTTCGAGTAGTCCCGCGCCCGAATATATGGCAAGCGCGACCACTTGCGGAACGACTACGAAAAGAATCAACGCAAGTAAAACTCCGAGTATGCCTCCGATAGTCATAAGAACGTTCATAATGTCTATTTTGAACGTTTTCGCAAGCCATTTTTCGAATTTCGACGGCGCTTCGCTCTCCATATCGCCGTAAACTTCGCTTGCGCGCATTGTAATTTTCAGTCCGGTAACAAACGAAGCAAAGAAACTTACGATTCCTCTAAGTACGGGTATTTTCGCAATTTTTTTTCGAGAATCGCTTAAATTCAACCTTTGCGATTCGATAACGATTTCTCCCGCGGGGTTACGCACGGCGGTAGCCATACTCTCCTTGCCGCGCATCATTACGCCTTCGAGTACCGCTTGTCCGCCTATATTACAAACGTTTTTTTTCAAAATTTGCTCCTTTACCGCTTAGCCGCAACGTTTTTTTTCGTAAAAAAAGATAAACTTAGCGCGTTGCGACGTAAAAATCGGTTGATAAAAAAATCCGTATATAAAACAAAAATATCCCGACGGGATATTATTGCTTTCACGAACGCTCGTGCCCAAAAAATCTTTACGCTAATTATATTATTTAAGTGCGTTTGCTCCGAATTTCTTGTTGAAACGTTCGATTCTGCCGCCGCTTTGAACGGTCTTTTGCTTGCCGGTGTAGAAAGGATGACATTGCGAACAAATTTCTACTTTCAACGAGTCGGTCTTCTTGGTCGTACCGATCTTAAACTTAGCGCCACAAGCACAAGTTACGTCCACGATTTTGTATTCGGGTTGGATATTTTTTTGCATTTTACACCTCTATATTCCGCTGATTTTATCATTTTGATATTTTTGTAGGTTAATTATAGTTAAAAAAAGCGTTAATGTCAACTGTTTTCGGAACGTTTTTTTTCCAAACACATATATTATTGTATGCTTAGCATTTTATCTATCAAAAAAATACATTTTATCGGCATCGGCGGAGTGAGTTTATCTTCTTTCGCAAGATACTTTTTATCGAAAAACATATCCGTAAGCGGCTCGGACAGAGTTTATTCTTCGGTTCTCGACGACCTTCGAGAACACGGAGCGAGAATCGTTATCGGATTCGAACCGCAATTTATCGGTAGACCCGATCTTGTGGTTTTTTCCTCCGCGATAAAAGATAACGACGTCGAATATTTGTATTGCAAATCGCTCGGCGTTCCCGTGGTCGAAAGATACGAACTGTTAACCGCGCTGAGCGGCGTGTTCCCCTCTACCATCGCGGTTGCGGGTACGCACGGCAAAACCACCGTTACCGGTATGTGCGCCGAAATCTTTATCGCCGACTCCGTCCCCTTGTTTACGCATATAGGAGGATTTACCAAAAACTTCGGAAACTTCTTTTACTCGGGCGACGAACTGTTTTTAACGGAAGCGTGCGAATATCGGCGCAGTTTACTTCACGTCAAACCGAGCATAGGGGCGGTGCTTAACGCCGAATTCGACCACCCGGACACGTTTACTTCTCTATCCGAAGTATACGACTGCTTCGACGAGTTTCTTTCTTCATCGGAAACGAAAATCGTAAACGGCGACTGCGAATACTATGAAAAAAGGCAGTATCTTTTTAATCCGATTACCTTTGGACTTAACGGCGTTCGCACTTACGGCGCGCAAAATATAACTATGCGGAAAAACGGCTGTATGGGTTTCACATTAACTCATTTAGGTTTCCCTATATTAGATATCGAGTTGAACGTGCCCGGCAAACATAACGTTATCGACGCTCTTGCGGCGGCGACTATTTGTCTATCTTACGGCGCGAGCGTTTCCGCTGTAAAAAAAGGCTTGCTGAACTTTTACGGAATAAAAAGAAGGTTCGAATACGTCGGCGAATACTTTTCTCGGAGCGTTTACTGCGATTACGCTCATCATCCTACCGAGATAATTTGCGCTTACGAAACCGCGCGTTCTATGGTAAGCGGAAAACTAACCGCCGTGTTCCAGCCGCACACCTACTCGCGTACCGCCGCGCTCGAAAAGGAATTTTTAGACGCGCTCGAAAAGTTCGACGAAGTAATTATTCTTAAAGAATACGCGGCGAGAGAACGACCTTGCGACGGAGTCGGGGCGAAAGCGTTATACGACGATTTGCGCGTTACCGAAAAGTCGTACGTTACCGACGTCATGGAAGCGGCGGTAAAACTGACGGAATTAAAAACGCCCGGCGGAGCGGTACTCGTGCTGGGCGCAGGGGATATAGTCAATTTATGTAAAATAATTTCGCCGGACTTTACATTTTGATTACGGCGTTAAAGTAGCGTTCGGGATTTTCTCTCATTTCTCTGAGCAAAATCTCGGCATCTTTTACTTCCACGGTTTTTTCGATGAAACCGTCGGTTTGAATTACTTTTTGCGCAAGGATGTTTATTGCCGAATCGAACTCGGACGCGCCGTCCGAAACGCCGTATACGGTGAGTTTTCTCTTCACGATTTCAGTTAAATCGGCGTCGTAACCCGCGCTCGACTTTTCGTCGCCGATTATTACGCATTTACCGCCCTCCTTGGTTACGTTAAACAAGAAGTTGGGCATAGTGTCGTGGGAAACGCTTATGAAAGTCAAATCCGCCATCTTGCCGCAAGTGATTTCTTTCACTCTTTCAAGCGCGGACTCTTTGCTTTCGTCAACGGTAAAATATATTCCGCAACTCGAAGCGATTTGCAAGTTATGCACGTTACTGCCTATCATGACGGGTACCATTTGGAAGTAAATGGCGAGTTGCGCGATTATATTGCAAACGGTATCCGAACCGATTACCGCAACGTAACTGCCCTTTTCCGCTTCGCAACTGTTAAACGCCCGTAGCGCGATGGATATTCTTTCGGCGAAAATAGCCTCGTCTTCGTCGACTTCTTCGGGGAAAGGAATTATATACTGTTTATCTATACGAATCAGTTCGCGCATAAACCCGTCCACGTCCGTACCCATCGTGGACACGTCGGTAACTTGGTCGTTCTTATCTCTTTTTACGATTCTGTAAGGGTTAAGGATAACTTTCGCGCCGCGTTTTAAGCCGTACTCTTCTCTGTCGTCGCTGATGACGCCTATCGCCGCTCTTCCTATTACAAAAGGATATTCGGTAGCCGAATCGCCGCTAAAAATTTCTACGTCTGACGCACACGGTAAAACGTGGGTTATCCTTACTTTTACGAGTTCGCTCGGCGCGTCGTCTTGCTCGATTGCCGCTATCTCGAATTTCGAATCGCCGTTTGTCTTAAAAATTCTCATATAATATCTCCTAATTGTTTCAATTCGGGGTTTGTTTAAGTTTGTCGCCGCTCTATTAAAGCCGCTTGTTTATATTCTAACCTATTGTTGCTCTTTTATCAAGAGGTAAATCGCATATCCGTCGCTAACGCCGCCGGATTCGGCAAAGTTACCCGCTATATACGCGCCAACCGACTGAATGTCGCTCCTTACTCTTATCGTTTCCGCGTAACGGAACAAGTTACCGCAATCGGTACTCGCGTTCGCGGCGTTAACGACTTCGTAACTGTCTACGTAGACTTCGGATAAACTGACGCAATCGATAAACGCGTTTTCTCCGATAGTCTTGACGCTTGCGGGTATCGTGAATGCTATCGGGTTTTCTTGTTCGTCCACGCCCGACCCGAGCAACATACATTTCTCGAAAGCGTAACTGCCTATTGACGTCAAACTCGTCGCGCTACTCGTTACGACGGAGTCTAACTTCTGACAATTGCTGAACGCATAGTCGCCTATGTTCTTCAAGCCGGCGCTGAGGTAAAGTTTTTCCAATTTCTTATTGCCCGCAAACGCGTAATCGGCTATAACCGAAGTTCCCGGGGTAACCGTATATTCCGCGGCTAAAGTGCTTTCGCGCGCTTTTATAAGGTATTCTCCGACGTATAACACGTTGTTACGCCAGTTCGCCGCGGTGTTGTAGAAAGCCGTATCGGTAAAGGCGTTTTGTCCGATATCGTTAATCGTGGACGGTAAAACTATATCTTTAAGATATTCCGCGCCGACAAAGGCGTTCTCGCCTATTTCCGCAAGCACGCTGCCTTTTTCGAACTCTATCGCGAAAAGTTTGGAGGAGTTGCCCGCGCCGGACGCGAACATTCTTGCGGGAATACGTTTTACGTTCTTACCGATAACGAGGTGCAAGCCGTCGCTGTTGCCGCCCTGATTGATGCCCGCTTGCGCGAACGTGTCCACGTTAAAGTCTTGACAATTCTCGGCGTTGAAAGTAATCTTTCTTAACAACAAGCAACCCGCAAACGCGTCGTCCTCTATCGTGGTAACGTTTTCGGGAACGGTAATCGCGCCTATATTCGAGCAATTTTCGAAAGCCTCTCTGCCTATCGTAGTTAAGGGCGATCCGGTAAAGTTGACCGTAGCAAGCCCTTTGCATCCGCTGAACGCCATCGCTTGCACGACGCTGCCGTTAACTATCGATTCGACGACTTCGTATGTGTTCGTCTTCTTGTTAAGTTCCCTTCTTTCCAGTCTTATGACTCCCGTATTCGGGCGTAAGGTAACCGTATTAAGGTTAACGCAGTTCATAAACGCGCCGAAGTAGACGTTAGTATAGACCGTAATATCGACTATTTTTAAACTGTCGGGGACGTAATAAGTGTCCATACCGGAACCGTAGTTTTGAAGCGTGGCGGTTGCGCCGTCTTTGACTTTCGTGCCGAAAACGTAACCAAAAACGGTGTTTTCCGCGGCGCTGAGTTTATAATGCTCGCCGCCTATAAACGGGGCGACGTATTCTTGCAAGCCGGTGCAACCCGCAAACGCCCCCATGCTAATCTTTTCAAGTTTTTTAGGCAATTCTATCTTTCTCAAAGAACCGCAGTCTTCGAACGCGCCGGTTCCGATGCTCTTCAAATTGCCCTCTTCAACGTCGAACTCTACGCTCGACAAGAACTTCGCGCCCTCGAACAAGTAATCGGGCAAGCAAACGGTCTTTGAAGAAACGGTCACGTTAAAGCCGTTAGGCGATTCTTCGCCCGCGGTATCGAACGAGGTAAATCCCGCATAACCCGTTTCAAAGTTTTCCGCATTAAAGGAAACTTCCGTTAAGTTAGCGCAACCCGAGTACGCTTTTTTACCTATGTAAGTAACCGTAGGCGGTATGACTACCGTGCCGAGCGACGAACAATCGGTAAACGCGTACGCGCCGATACTCGTAAGCACGTTGGTCGTGGCGTAAGTTATAGAAGAAAGGTTTTCGCAATAAGCGAAAGCATAGTCGCCTATCTCGGCGCATTTGTTCGTTCCCGAATACGCTCTGAAAATTATCGAAGTTAAATTCGGAGAAGCGTGCGTGTTTGTCCTCACGACGCAGAACATGTTGGCGGGAATACGCCTTACGTTATAGCCGATTTCCAGCGTCGCGCCTAAGTTTTCCTTGCCGAGATTGGCAAAAACTTTACTTCCTCTCGCGCTTACATCGTTACATTCCTCCGCGTTAAAATATATGCGGCTTACGTTCGTACAATCGGAGAACGCGCTTTGTCCTATGGTTTTAATCGAAGCGGGAACGGTTATTTCGGTCAAACTCGAACAACCCGAAAAAGCGTACGCGCCGATTTCCTTTATCGCGGGGTCGGTTTCGTAGGAGAAAGACTGCATTTTCGCGCAACCGGCAAAGGCGTACGCGCCGATTCTTTCTACCTCTTTACCTATATAAACGCGACTTACGGAATCGAGAGAAACGTACTCTTTCCAAATAACCGAGTTGACGCTTTCGAAGTTCTTCATCCTTCCCTTGCCGACGATTTTCAGAACGTAACTGTCTTCAGCCAAGGAATCGTTGACGGCGTAGCCGTAAACCGTACTGCTTCTTCCGTCGGATAAGTTCCAATACGCTTTCGTATATGCGTAATATCTAACCTTATCGAACTCCGCGGCCGTTTCCACTAGACTATAATTATTGAAATACTCGCCCGGTTTGATTTTTAAGCCTTCTACCAAACTCGTCATCACGTATAAGTGCAGCGCGTTACTTGCCAGTCCGCCCAAATCTTCGGCGGCGTTAAGCGCGGGCGCGACGTAACGGCTCTTGATAAATATTGCAGTCAATGCCGAACAACCCGAAAAAGCGTCGGCGTTAACGTAAGTTACGTTTTGCGGAATAATCAGATATTCGAGGCTTGCTAAGCCGTGGAAAGCGTTTTGCGCGATTAAGGTAGTAGAGTCGTTTATTGCGTATTCGCCGCTTATGCCGTCCGCTTTAATCAAATACGAACCAACATATAGAACGCCGTTCTTCCAATTATTATCTCTATCGTTGTAGTAAGCGGTATTTAAGAACGCGTCTTGCCCGATATATTTTAACTGACTTCCCGAGGTAAAGAGAATTTCCGTCAAGCCGGTACAATCGTCGAACGCTTTTTCGCCGACGCTTTCTAAACCGAGCGGGAAAGTTACGGAAGTCAAGCCGCCGCATTCTTCAAACGCGCCGTAACCGATATTCTTCAAGTTGCTGCCACTCGGAAACACGATATGCGTTAAGCGCTTATACCCGGTAAACAATCTCGCGGGAATAGAATTTACCGCGCTACCCACATACAACGTTACGCCGCTCATACCTTGTACGAAAATGTACTCGATATCGAACGGTTTATCGGTAGTCTCTAACGCCAACGCGGCGCGCGCGTTATAATAGATTTTTTGCAAGTTTTGCATATTGGCAAACGCTCGCGAGCCGATAACGTGAGTTTTTTCGCCGATAGTCAACTCATTCACGCCTTTCGTGCCGGCAAAAGCGTTCTTTTCGATATATATTACCGAATCGGGAACTATTATCTCGCTAAGCATCGAGCAGCCTTCGAAAGCGTCCGCGCCGATTCGTTCCACTTTATTGCCGTTCCAAACGATATTCTTAATATTGCTCACTCTGCGGAACAAATATGCGGGAATCGAAATCACGTTCTCGCCTATCGTGAGAGTGAAAGGTTTAACTACGCCGCTAGAGAACACTTCGTCGTCCTCTTTACAGTCGGCGGCGTTTACGGCGTTATAATATAAATGTTCGAGAGCGGTTAAGCCGTTGAACGCATATTTTCCGATACTCGTGACGTTTTCTCCTACCGTAAGTCTTATGATATGCTCGGAATAACCGCGCCAAGGTATATAGCCTTGCGACGCGAAGTTTTTCATATCGCCGCTTCCATCCACGATAAGGTTATAAGTATAATCGTCCTCGTTTTCGCAAAGCAAGTACGCGTTTACGGCGCCGTCCGCATTTGCCGAAACGTCCCAATAAAGTTTCGTATAAATGTCGTATTTGTCGCGTTTTTGACCGACGATTTTATGATATTTCAGCAAATCGAGGACGTTTCCTCTGTTTTGAACTTCTTCGCTTACGTAAACTATCATCGCTTCGCTTAACGCGCCGCCCACGCAAGAAGTGTAGTCCGGTTCGCTTATAACTTCCGCGCTGTCGATATATATCGTATCGAGTTTCGCGCATTCGCCGAACGCGTTAACGCCCACGGTAGTAACGTTACTCGTGATTTTCACATAGTTAAGCGAAGAGCATCCGTAAAACGCATAAGCGAATATTTCGCGAAGCCCGTCACCGAAGTAAACCCTTTTAAGCGAAGAGCATCCGTAGAAACTGCCGCTTACCGTCAAGTTGTCGGGGAACGTTACGGTTTCTATTTCGGCGTGCTTTTCGAAAGCAACGCAAAGGTCGGCTATTTCGTAGCCCTTTATCGAGTCGGGAACGACAACGTTTTTATCCGTACCCGCATAACCGGTAAGGTACGCTTTTTCGTTACGCACGACGTAGTAATAATCGCCGCTTTGCACGTTGTTATACGCATATTTTACGCGTCCGGAGGTCTCGTCGACGGGAACGTTACCGTTCCAATTCTCGGTATAACGCGCCGGCGCGATTCTCGCTTCCAGAGTGAGCGAAACGGCGTTGCAATTCAAAAACGCGTTTTCTCCTATTCCCGACACGTTAACGGGTATTATCATCGTTCTCAACTTATCGCAATACGCGAAGGCGTACGCGCCGATTTGAGTACACGAAGTATCGTTACCGAAGTTAAACTCGGTAATTTTGGGGGCGTCGCTAGTCGCGCTCTTTGCGTTGAACATATAAGCCGGGATACGTCTTACTTTACTGCCCACGTAAACTTTCAGACCCGTAGTCGAAACGCCCGCGCGCTGGAATACGCAGTTGTCCGCCGTAAAATCGGTCGCTTTTTTCGCGTTAAATCTCAATTCTGTCAAAGAATTGGCGTTAGCGAAAGCTTCTTTCCCGATCGTGGTCACGTTTTCTCCGATAGAAACGTATTGTAACTTATTCGTACAACCCGCGAACGCTTTTTCGCCGATAGACACGAGCGAGTCGGGAATTTCCAGACGGCCTAACACTTTGCAGTCTTTGAACGCTTCATTGCCGATGGCGGTCAAATTCCTACCGAAAGTGACGTTTTCCAGTTTGCTCGCGTTGGCGAACGAGCCTTTTTCCACGGTAACTACCGAATCGGGGAGCGTTATACTTTTTACCGCCACGCCCATAAAAGCGTTTTCGCAAACGGTTCTTACTCCGCTCGGGACGATAACCGAAGCGAGATTGACGCAACCCGAGAACGCGCCCGAAGCGATTTCCCTAAGCGCGACGTTTTTACCGAACTCGAAGCGAGTAATTCCCGAACCTGAGAACGCAAATGCGCCGAGCGCGGTCAAACCGTCTTTTACGATAAACTCTTCGAGGTTTTTCGTGCTGTAAAACGCGTATTCTTCTATCGCGGAAAGTTTACTGTTGTCGTAAGTAACGACTTCCGAAAGGTTTTCGCATCCGTAGAACGCGCTGCTTCCAATCGTGGTTACGCTACTAGGCAGCGTAATCGTCTTAATATTTTTACAACCGTAAAAAGCGTTGCTTTCTATTACGCTGAGCGCGCTTCCGTTCTCAAAAACGATTTCTTCAAGCGAAGAGTTCTTAAACGCGCCGCTTCCTATGGTTCTAATCGACGAAGGAACTACTATTTCCTTTATGGTATAATTATTCAAAAACGCCTCTTCGGCTATCGCGGTAACCTTATACGTTACGCCGCCGATGACTGTCTTTTCGGGTAAATACACCACTTCGTCGTCGTTTTGCGACATGTTCGTAAGCCGCGCTTCGCCGCCGACGAGTTCGAAATTGAAGTCGGCTTGCGTGGGAACGGAGTGAATTCTACCCGCGTACTCCGTTTTCAGACTGTCGTAAATGTCGCTCCTTGCAAACACATACGGAGAGTTTTTGCCTAAGTAATAGTCCAAAACCGGCTTAACGTCGTCTACGCTATCGCTATAGAACACGATTCTCTTCAAATTCGCGCACGAGTTAAAGAAGTTACCGGCAACGCTACCGACGACGTTGACCGCTACGATTTTATTCGTGTACTCGCCGCCGATATAATAATCGAGCGTTTCTCCGTTCAAAACCGTTATTTCTTCAATCGACGCGCACCCTTCGAAGGCGTTTTGTCCGATTTCGGTAACCGCCACCGCCTTAATGCCATGTAGATTGGCGCAAGCGAAGAAAGCCGACGCGCCGATTTTTTGCAACTCGGCGAAATCCGCGTTGTCGAGGTCGAGCGATTTACAACCGTAGAACGCTGCTTCGGCAATTTCCGTTATTCGTCCCATCGTGACGGTAACCAGTTTTTCGCAACCCTTGAACGCGTACTTACCTATTTTCGTTACCGAATTCGGCACGTTGACCGAAACGATACCCGAGCAACCCGCGAAGACGCCTTCCCATTCGACGTCGGTTATCGTTTGCGGAACGACCATATACGATAGCGACGCGCAATTCTCGAACGCGTAGTTTCCTACCGAAGTAAGTTTCGAGCCGGCGGCTTCTATTCTTACCGTGCTTAAATTACCGCAACCCGAAAACGCGTACACGCCGATTTTCGTGACCCCGGCGGATATCGTGACCACGGATAAATTGGTAATCGACGCAAACGCTCTTTCGCCTATCTCCGCGTTATCTATGCGTAGATTTTGTATAGTCTTTATATCTTCGAACGCGAAGTCGGCGATTTTTCCGCTTTCTATTACCGCGCCGTTAAAGTTTTGGGGCAATTCGTATATATCTCCGTCCGTTCCGCTCGAACGCTTAAACAATCTTTTCACGTTGCCGATAAACGAGTAGTCGCTAAACGTTATCGTTCCCGGATTATCGTTGCCTACGAATACTCCGTCGCCTATCGATTGCATCAAGGGAATACGGAAGTCTCTCAAATCGGCGTCCGCAAAGGCGAATTCTTCCACGGTCTGCAAGCCGCTACCGAATTTCACTTCGGTAAGCAAAGCACAACCCATAAACGCGCGAGCGGAAACTACCGATAAACTGCCCGGCATAACGAACGACTTTAACGCCGTACCCGAAAACGCTTCCGCGCCGATACTTTCGAGTTTCGTTCCGCAATCGAAAGACGTTAACGCGGAGTTTTTGAACGCGCCCTCTTTAATCTCGGTCAATTCTCGGTTTGCGGAGGTATCGAAAACGGTTAAGTTGCGGTCGTTTTCGAAAGCACGCGCGCCGACGCTTGCCAAATCTTTTCCGACGTAAACTTTACGCAAATTCTCGTTGCCCGCAAAGGCGTTTTCTTCGATAGATATAAAGCCGTCGCCTATATGTAATTCGGACGGCGTACCGAAACTCGAATATCTGTTCGCTTCCACGCGCGTTTCCGCGCCGGTACATTCTATTCTTAGTACGTCGAGAGAATCCGGAAGTTTTTCGCACAAATCTTCTATGTTTATATCTTCGTAAATCGTCAAATCGACCAAAGCGTTACAGTCGTTAATGACATACTCTCCGAGTTTTCTCGTCGACCCGTCGCTCGAACCCTTGTTGAACGCGAAAGTCGTTAAAGAGTCCATACCGCCGAACGCTTTGTCGCCAATGCTTTTAATCTCGCTTCCCAAGGCGATTTTTCTTAAAATTTTGTTATTTTCAAACGCATACGGGGCAATATACGTCGCCATACCCATTTCCCAAGCGGTAATTTCCGTATAATTTTTATTACGGCAATACGACTCGCTGACACCGAGAACCGCTTTTCCCGCGACGATGACGCCCGCGCTGTTTTCGCGCCAACTCGTACCGTCGAAACTACGCGCGCCCGATTCGGTTAATTGCGAATTTTCTCCGAATACGACTTTGCCGAGGTCGCGTAAATTATAGAACGCGTACTCGCCGATTTTTTTCACTTCGTCGTTTATCGTTATCGAAAAAATATCGGTTCGCGTCGCGAAAGCGTAAGAACCTATTTCTTCCAAACCCGACGGTAAAGTCACTCTTAATTCGTCGCCGTTATCCGCAACGTTTTCGTAACATCTGAACGCATTGTCGGCGATTTTCTTCACGCCGTTTATAAAAACGACTCTCTTTACCGACACGACGTCGCTTAATATTCCTTCCGCCGCGGCGTTTTCGCCCTCTGCCGTTAAGGTCACGTTATATAATACTTTGGGAACAAAATAAATTTTTCCGTCCGCTTTTACCGTGTAAAATTCGTTTGTAAACGTAGTAATTTCTTCCGTACCGAACAATGCGGCGACTTTTTTATCGTTCGTAGTAGTAACCGACGTCGCTCTGTAACAACCCGAGAACGGCATAATTCCTATGTCCGTAAGATTTTCGCTCGTAATACCCGCGAACATATAACAATCGGCAAAAGCGTAATCGCCGATCTCCGTCAGGGTCGCTTTCCGGTTTTCTACTTCCAGAAATACCTTATAGAGGTA
>CAKRAY010000013.1 GCA_934296355.1 uncultured Clostridia bacterium | reverse complement strand
TACTTAACCAGCGTGCTTATCCCAAGCCCTAAAAGAACCGCCGCAAAAACCACCGCTACGCATAACGCGATACGCATTTTTTTTACCGTGCGACGAAATTTTTCTTCCTTCTCTTTTTTCTCTTCTTCTAAGCGGATTCTCTCTTCTTCGTTAATCATATTCTACCTCCGTAAATAGTTGTTGTATATTTGTTTGGGTTCCGTAAAATGTTTTTCTCGGAAACCCAAACTACATATGCGTCGATTTTAACTTATAGTAGCGAAATTGCCAGAACCATAAGCGTGGCGCGCAAAACGTTAACGCCGTTTTCAACGCGAGCGTTGACGGTTTTTTCGTTTATGGGATGCGGCGCGACGGTGATTATGAGTTCGGGTTTTATCTCGCCGGATTTCTTCTCGTAGATTTGATAATGGGACGTACGATAATTGCCGTGGAATATATATTCTACCGGTTCCAAACTCCGTCCGTGACCCTTATGTTCGACGATAAGTCTGGCGATTTTTACTCCGTCGCTACCTACCGTCACGTCGATACTGCCGAGGTCGGCTATCGATATTCTCGCGCCGTTATCCGTACGGAAAATTTGCGCTATCGTGCCGCCGCGCAAGTTGTAAATAAACGCTCCTCCCGGAATGCGCATGACTTCGTATAACGGCGAACCGTTAGGCAAAAACATATCGCCTTCCAAAAACGAAATCTTTCTAGGCAAAGTATAAATCATCGCCGCCTCCAAACGCTTAATTAAATTATTTTTCGTTGTCGTCGCTCGTAAACTCGTTATCGGCGCGCGTTTCGTCGTTTACGGGCGTAATCGTTTCGTTTACGCCGCCCTCTTCGAGCGTTTCTTGCGCCGCTTTCTTTCTTGCGTTTATAATCGCGACCGCTTCTTGTTGTTCTTTCTCGTTGAACTTATAGAAGAACAATGGAATAACCGTGAGGAAGAACGATATAGCCGCCACCAGCACGAGCATCGTCCACATGGTATCTTTACCCGAAGCCGTTACCGAAGCGGTATCGTTGGGTAAAACGCCCGCCATGTAGTAAGCGAGAACGCCTACGAACGCGCCTACCGCCATACCGATTTTATTCATAAACGTTTGCATTGCGAAGCATATACCCTCCGCTCTTTCGCCCGTTTTCATTTCCAAATACTCTACCGAGTCGCCGATCATGGCGTAAGTCACTATGTTGCCTATACCGCCGGGAACGCCAGCGATAACTAAGGCTATCATAAGTATTACCGTAGTGACGGTACTCGTATAGTTACCCTTGTCGCAAGCGATACCTACGATAAAGGCTACCAACATCGCCACGCCGCCTACGAGGTGCGACCATATATAAGTGTTACGTTTTCCGACTTTTTTGGTAAAGAACGGTACGAGAGCGGACGCTATCAAACCGCCGGGAACTACCGCCATGCTGAAGAATACGTACATTTGCTCCTTGCCCATAACGTATTTGGCAAAATACAAGCCGCCGGTGTAAGTAAACAACATTCTCGCCGCGCCGCCTATACCCGAAAGCACGATAAGCATAAGAGGTTTGTTTTTGAACAGTAATTTCAGGTTATGCGCGAGCGAAGGCGGGTTGTTGTCCGTCGTTCCGTTACGTTCTATCGTGTTATTGAATCCGATAAAGAACGTAGGAAGCGCTAAGACTACGCAAACTATCGCAATGATAAAGTAGGTCATTCTTAACTTTTCGCCGGCAAGTTCGGGAGTCAGTCCCTCGGTAATGCCGCCGGTAATGAGCGGAACGACAATGGTAACGAGTCCCGCGCCGGCCGTACAGAAAAGACGCGCTACGGTAAGCATATTGCCGCGCCTGTAAGTATCGTTACTCATAGCGGTAGACAAACCCCAATACGGAACGTCCGCTACGGTATAAATCATACCCCATAGCACGTACATAATCGATATCGCCGCAAAACCGCCGTCGGTATTGGGATACCAGGGCAAAAAGCAAATTATCGTCATTGCCGCTATCGGAAACGCCATCCATTTAAGGTACGGGCGACACTTACCCCATTGGGTACGAGTTCTATCGACGATACTGCCCATAATCGGGTCGTTGAGCGCGTCGAATATTCTCGCGAACAACATTAAGAACGCTACGGCTAACGCGTTGAAGCCGATTGCGTCCGTCATAAATACGGTAAGATACGAACCGATTACGGTACAAATGATATTTTGTCCGAACCCGCAAATCGAGAAGCTTAACGCTTCTTTGGACTGCATTTCTCCGTCGCCGGGTGCGGCGCCGAAAATCTTGTCCCAAAACTTCCTTTTGGCTTTTTCCATACTGCTTTCCTTCCTTTTATAATTAGGGACGTTGCCCGTTATTTACGTTATTTACGCCCATCTATGGTGGCGTTTTCGGCTTCTTGCTCGCGCCTTACGAGTTCTCTTGCCTATGCCGAATATCGTCGACAAAACGAGCAATATCACGAATACTACGCCCGCGATAATGATATACGAACTTATTTTTGTAGCCTTGTCTACGACAACCGTTTGTTCTTCCGCAAAAATCAAACCTTCCAAACAATTCGTATAAACCGTATACTCGCCGTCTTTATAAGAAAACTCTACTTCTTTCAATTCTCCTTCTTCATACGCGTACAAGCGAAGTTTATCCGAATACGAGATTGCCGCGGGACTGAAAACGATTTTATAGCCGTACGGGTCGTAGCCGAGCGTTCTTTCGCTTCCGCCACCAATAAGAACCACTTTATAGACAGCGCCGATAACGAACCGTTTACTCTTGTCGGTTGCCAGCGCAGCCACGTCTTCTTTCATTCCGTCGCTCGCTTCTTCGGTTCTTAAAAGCACGGTGTATTCCGGATCCAAGCCGAACTCGTATTCTTTTTCGCTGAACGTGACGATGACTCTGTTTTCGTTAAGGCTGCTGCTCTTTACGTTAAGCGTACCTATCGTAAGCACGGCGTCAAGCACGAGGTCGTCGTAATTCTTTTTGGAAACGGTGGCTTGATAGTAATACTTGCCCGGTTGACTGAAATATCCCGCGTTGTACTTGACGGTAACGTTTTTCCATACCGTTTCGTCGTATTTTACCGTTATGGTATGTCCCGCCTCGTCGTACAGCACGTCTTCGTTTTCAAAATAGAAACCGCTCAGTTTGGCGTTCGATATAACGAAGTAAGAATCGAGATAGGTCGTGTCGAATCCCTCGTATTCTTGTTTCAATTCGAACGTAATGGGATATTTTCCGGCGTCCGAGCCTTGTTTCGCGGTCGTTTCCGCAACCACCAAAGCGGCGATTTCCTTTTCGAGCGCGCTCTTTACGGACGCTTCCAGACCCGCTTCGTCGATATCGGCGGAAACTATGAAGTCGCCGAGAGGTTCTCCGTACAAAGTCTTCTTATTGGTCACGCTTATCGAAACTTTCAACGCCGTTACCGAAACGTAGCCGCCCGAAACTTCGACTTGGTAATATTTGTCTAAATCGCCTATATCGCCGAGTTCCACTTCGATTGCGTAATCGCCTACGGACGAGTACCTACTTACGTTCGTCCTTATTTTCGTGAAGGCGAGTATTTTCGTCGCCGCTTCGGAATCGATTTCGCCTTTCAAAAGCAGTCCTTGTCTTAACTCTTCGTTACTCGGAACTTCGACGTAATAGGGTTTGCGTACCGACTTTACGGAAACGGTAACCAAACTCTTTTCCACAATCAAACTCGCGTTTCCGAAAACGCTAATTTCGTATTCGCCGCCTTTAACGTAGTCGTCCGTTAGCGTTAAAACGTACTCGTTATCGGCTTCGCCGTAAATATAGAACACGCCCGGCTCCAAAGCGCGTACGTTTACGGCTTCGTATTCGCCCGCGGCGTTCTTTTTAAGTATTTGCAAATACCCTTTCAAAGCTTTCACGGCGTCGTCGTATCTCACGGCGGCGGTTTCGGCGTCGATATAACTTATAAACTCGGTTAAATCCACGCTTGCGCCGTAAACGGTTTTTACGCTTCCGCCGAGATAAACGTTTACCTTATATCTCTCGCCCGTTATCGAAACTTTTACTTTGTACGTTCCTATGATTTTATCGGAAACGGTAACGTAGTATTCGTAACGGTTCGCTCCGTATGCTATTTTACCTTCGGGCGCGGCAAAACTCGCCGTTACTTCGTCCGAACCGTAATAAACTCTCGATTTTCCGTTAACGTCGGGCAAGTTCTCCCCGATTTTATATTTATCCGTCAACGCGGTTGCGGTCAATTCGCCTTCCAACGCCAAAAACTCGATCGTCCTTTCCGTCGCGGCGTCAAACTTCTCGCCGCCTTCGCAAGTTACGCCGATAACGAAACTTCCCGCGGACGTAACGGTGATTTTACCGTTTTTATCTACGGAACAGTTGCCGCTCACTATGCGGTAAACTATCGGCAAATCGATTTTCGCGCCGTTTTCCTTTCTCGAATACGCGCCGATATAAAGTTCGCCGCCAACGAGAACTCTGTTCGCTTCGGTAAGCGATATTTCCGTATTGCCTATCTCGACGTACTGCGCTTCTTTATCGCCCACTTTATTGACTTTTAATTCGATAATCTTATATTCGCCGCTTTTTAACTTATAGTTGTCGTCCGTGCATTGCGCTCTGACGAAGTAGTCGCCTTTAACGAGCGTAGCCGCGTCCAAAGCGTTAACGCCGTTTTCCGCGTCGCTTCTCGTCCCGAAAATCGTCATTTTGAAAATGCCGCTTACCGCGGAATCGGTTTGCGGTTCGGGCAAAGCCTCGCCCTCGAAAACCGTAAACGACTCGCTGAGTATCTCTATCTGCGCCGCTTCGATACTGCCGGGAACGGTAACGGTCGGTATCACGTAGTTCCTTAATACTTTATCGCTCTCCGCGTTCGCGTCGTACAACTCGACGTTCTTTATCGTAATCGCGCGCTCGCCCGCGTCCGCATAGTCGTATTCCGCGCCCTCGTACCTTATCGAGTAGTTTTTGTAACTCAAATAGGTTTCCAATCCGTCGCCGTTGTCGGGTACGTTCTCGAACGTAAGCGCAGTGATTTTGACGCTACTTGCGGCGGTTCCGTCGAAAACCTTGTTTTCGCCCGTATACGCGGCGGGTTTCGCTTTCAGTTCGCACGGCAAAACGTTTATAGACGCGTTAAGTTCCGAAATAACGTTCGGCAAGTACATTCCGTATAGCCTGTAATTAGTCAAAGTAAACTCCACTTCGCGTTTGCCGCAATTTACGTCTTTTATCGTCGCGCCCACGTCGGAATAACTTACTTTGTATTCGCCCAAACCGTACATGGACAGCGCGCCATTGCCCTCGTTCAATATGGCGACCGAGTTCGTTCCGTCGTAAACCTTATCGGACAATGCCAGAACGTCGTTCGCCGAATCTCTCTTGTCGTACCAAATAAGCCTCGTCGCGCCGATTTTCGCCGCGTTTTCAAAACGGAACTCGTCGGCGATAACGTAATTTTTCGCCGCGTCTCCCGTAAGTTTCGCATTGACGGGCGCAACCTTACTGCGACCCGAAGTTTTCAGGTAGCGAAGTCGCTCGAACTCCATGCCTATATCGTCTATCGCGCCTACTAAACTCGCTTCGGGTAAAACGCCCGAATCGAGATAAACCGCGTCCGTACCGTCGTAGTTCTTAAAAAACTCCGAAATGTTCGTAATCGTTCCGCGGGTAAGCGTTATCGGTTCTATCGTCATCGCGCCGGTGATTTTCTTGCCGCCGTAAGCAAAAGTAAACGTATATTCGCCCGCGTTCAGGGGCTTATTTTTATTGCCGTTTTCGTCCTCGTACTCCACGCTGACCGAATTGGAAGTATAGCCGTAAGTTTTGGTTTCGGGGTCGTAGGAATCGAAAAATCTGACGTATTTAAGCGCGGTTTTTTCCTCGCCGTCGTAAATCTCCGTATGCGCTCCGTCTTCGACGTAAACGAGATAAGAGTTTTCGCTCTTGTTTTCCGCAACGAACTTATACTCGTAATTTTTGAAATTGCCCGCGGGTACGCTTATCGCGGCGTAACCGTCGGAATCGATAACGAGCGTTTTGTCCGCGCCGGTTTCCGATATGTCTACCGTTCTGCCTTTAACGTCGGTAAAAAGACAATTCGTGACGACGACGTATTTTTCGTTAGCCAAATACTCGAGAGAACTTCCTTCCAAAGTCAGCGTTTCGGGTTTGACCGTCAAGTTTTTCGTTTGAGTTTCGAGAACTTTATTCGCTTTGTTGAAATACGTTATTTTCAATTCGTAATCGCCGGCGTCCGCTATCGTCGCGAGTTTTCCGTCCTTAAAAGCTTCGACTTTATAGTAGTAATATCCGTCGAAGTCGGTAGTCACGTTAATAACGGGCGTAATCTCTTTGCCCGTGTAAAAATACTCTCCCGCTACGGACGCGTCGAAACTTGCGCCCGTCGTCGTCGAAATCGCCGTTAATTCGATATCGTCAAGCGACAAATACAAGCCTTTATCTTCGTCGGAGTCACAATAATAAACGGTAAACTCGAATCTTAAATAGTTCGGCTTGCCCGAAAAAGAGAGTTTTCCTTGCGTCCAAATCTTTTCGCCCGAGCCGTTACCCGCGCAAGAAAGAGTACCCGCCTTGAAAAAACGATTGCCGTCCTCGCTGTAATACGCGGTCAACTCGTTGGGCGTTTCGCTCCTTTGCTCGGTAAAATAAAAAAGCGACAACTCGTACTCGTTATCCGCAAGTCCGAGATTCTCGCTCGTCATCGTCGCCGTGACCGAATATTCTTCTTCTTTACCGCCAAGCAAAGCGTAGCGCGCCGCGTTTTTTCCGTAAAAAGTTCCTACGCTAAACGTCGGCTCGAAATCGTAAAACTCGTATTTCCAATCGCTATCGACCGTAAGAGAATGCTCCAAATCGCCTTCCGCAAACGCTTGAATTTCGGCGGTAAAGAGCGTTGCGAACGTCAAAACGACGATAAGAAAAACGAATATCGCTACCTTCGCCACCGCTTTTTTCGTCGCCTTTTTCATCGCTTCACTCTTTCCCATAAGTCACTCGCTCCGTAAATATCAAAAATAAATATTTATTTTATTATATCATACACGAGCGCGTATTGCAAGATAAAAGTTTTACATTTTTTGTAGAGAGAAAAATACGTATTGAAAAGACTGCGTCAATCTTTTTGCGATAAAATACCCTCGATTCGGGTTCTTATTTTGTATGTTTTGAGAGCCGAAAACTCGTTAATGTCGTTTTGCGTAACGCCTAACAAAGAGTGGAACGAAGTTTTATCGAGAACGCGGATATTCGCGCCGCGTTTTATAAGTTCCGCCGCCACGTTGTATTTGTCGGCGGGCGAATTCGAATGTTCGCAAAACGCAAGGAAATAATCGCACTTATTTACGTCGGTGGAGAACTTGCCGCCGTGGCAGCAAATATAGCAAATATCCATTACCGCTTCGACGGGTTCTTTTTTCAAAAAACCGCTGCAAAAGCAAAAACGTTTACCGCTAAGCGCGTCGTTAACGAGCGACGTTTTGAGTTTCTTGCCGTAAGAAATCACCGCATAAGAAGCGAGCGCGGAGACATTGGGTTTCTTGACGGAAACGTCCACGCCGCCCGAATATATTATTCCCTCTCTCGTTTCGCCGCAAGACGCGGGAAACCTTGCGATAAGTTCTTGTATCGTTACGCCGAGTTTTTGGCAAAAAGCCTTGGTAGCGAGCATGGAAAGCAAGGCGTCGTCGTCGCTTTTATGCAAGACGAGAGAATCGTTTTTTACGCCGAGTTCTTCCATCACGCGTTCGAGCGAGTACTGGTCCTTTTCTTCTTTATACCGTCCGTATGCGTGTTGCAAATCGAAAAATCGATAATTTATGTACGGCTTATTATATCTTTCGCACGCGACTTTTAGGTATCGCGCGTCGTTTATATGCGCAAAACCGACGACGAAAATGTCTTTATCTTCGACGATATTTTTTATTTTCGAGTATAACTTATCGAAAGCGGGTTGAGAATAAAAAACTTCTTCCGGATACGCGAGGTCGATACCGACGTGTTTTTCGCCCTCGGTTTTTTTATGAGGTTTAGTACAAAAACGCGCTTGCGGGTTTATAAGAATGTCTTTTTTTTGTTCTACGACAAAAGCCTCGTCGCATATAACGTAGCCGAAACTGCAAATACTCTTACCCTCGCTGGCCTCTATATCGAAAAACAGATACTTCAAAATAGTCTTCTCGTCCTCTTTCGTTATCGTACACATAGTCTATCATATACCGCGCGATAAGTCAATTTCGTTTGACTTTTTGTAAAGATATAATTATACTAAGTACATATATAGTAAAAAAGAGGTCGAAGTAATGAAAAAAACCATACTTTTATCGTTAATTCTCGTACTGATCGCGACGATTTGCATGCTTACCGCCTGCAACAATTCAGCAACGCCTATAAGCAGAGCGTGGGCGAATAACGAAGTTATCGCGTACGACGTATACGACACCGCAATCGGCGAAGTGCGTGTCAAAGTCGGAGAAGCGAAATTTACCACCACGTCCAACCTTACCGACGCGGACAAAGCGATAAGCGCAGACGCTAACGCGAAAGTAACCGTAGAAGGCAAAAAAACCGACGTTTGCGAATATAAAACCGTTTTTTACGCCAAAACTCAAACGGTGCTTTGTTATGAAAAGAACTTCACGGACCTCAAAAACGAAAAAAACAATTACGTTTTGAAAGCGAAACACGACGGCAAAAAGTATTCTTACGAAATCACCTATCCGAACGACGAAAGTAAAAACAAATCGGGCGATTTGAAAGTAGGCGCGTCGGGATATACCGATGAAGAATACATTTATTTCTATATCCGTTGTTACGACCTATCTAACGTTCCCTCTTCCATAACCGTAGCCGACCCGTTTAGCGACGAAGTAATCAAACTGGCTTCTAAGGTTACTTCCACGAAAGCCGCCGTTGCCGTAGGCACGGACTTTTTCGGTAGCGACACCCTCGAATGTACGCAAGTGGCGATTACCAGAACGGAAACTCCCGTAGGCGCGCCCATGTACGCTTACTATTATCAAAGCGAAACTTCTTACGGCGATTATTCGATAATCAAAAGCAATAAAATTCCCGTACAAATCACGGAAAACAACCTGACTTACATACTGAAAGAATTCTCGGCAACGAAATAAAAACGTTTTTCTTCGCGTAAATCGAACGTTTTTTATCGCCGTTCGACGGACGGCATAGTGTGAAAAATATAAAAAATGACTGCTAACATAAGTCGCTTTTTGAGGGCGAACCGTTAGCGGTCTTTTACATAAAAACGTTAATTATCTCTTTTTTCTTTTGCAAAGCGTACTTATACGCTAAGAACGTGCCGCTCTTATTGCTCGTCCATATTCCGCTAACGCTTTTATCGGAAACAAGGCGTTGTTTCGGCGTGTAGTTTTCATTATAATAAACCACGCAATAATCGCTGTCGTTTATCATAGCCTGATTGCGTTCCACATAACTCGCTTTGCCGGTTTTCCATACTTTATCCGGTTTAATCACTTGTTCGTATCCAAGTAGCGAAACTTCGCGTTTAAGGAACTCGGAATACGATTTTTCCAATTCGGCTCGGTTTTCTTCAAGCGTAGAACACTCGCTTTTCGTGTCGTAAGCAACGCGCGTAACCTCGGGGTACTTTTCCCGCAACTTTGTTACCACGCTATGGCAAAGCGCGTCAAACTCGCTACGCGAACCGAACAAAAAAGTCGTAACGCCGTTATTTATTAAACTTTCTATAACCTCGAACAGTCTTTCTTCCAAACCTTCCGATTCTTCGATTTCCCTATGCCCGAAAAAAGAGCAACTTTTACATTTCAAACCGTATATCTCCCGATAAAAAAAATAAGGGTGCCGCATCAGATGCAACACCCGTAGTATATGCATCCAAGCCGCTAAACCCATCCAAAGTACAACAAGTTGACTTATGAATAAAGACGCATACCACTACCAAGATAGTATGTGCCAACAAGTTGTACTTGACTTATTCAGATGAGTTTAGCGTTTGTATAATACCACAGTTGTTAAAAAAAGTCAAAACCTATAAAAAATAAACTCGCCTTGTAAAAGATATTTCGGAAAAACAATCTTTCAACACCATACTTATTTCGCAATTTTTAGGTTTGACAAAAATTGCGAAGTAATATATAATCATACCGAGGTGAAATGATATGAAGCTTATAGAAAGAAAAACGTATTTGCAACAGTTGATAAATGTTATGAATACGCCCGATATAAAGGTTATTACGGGTATTCGCCGTTCGGGTAAGTCCAAGTTGATGGACGCTTTTATCGCTTATGTGCAAAAACAGCCCGAAAACAATATAATTCGCATAAAATTGAACTTAAAAGAATTTCAATCTCTCAAAAACGGCGATGCATTATACGATTATATCGACGCGCACTATATTGTCGAAAAGGAAAACTTTTTATTTATCGACGAAGTCCAACTTTGCGCCGATTTCGAAAACGTAATCAACAGTTTATATGAAGAAGAGCGTTTCAATATCTTTTTAACCGGATCTAACGCCTTTTTGTTGTCAAGCGATTTAGCCACTCTCTTTGGCGGGAGAGTGTTCGAAATCAGTCTTTATCCGTTCTCGTTTTCAGAGTATCTTTTATACTATCCGCAAGACGATATCGACGTTGCCTTCGATAAATATGTTTCCGCCGGCGGTATGGCAGGTTCATATCTTTACAATAACCCGTCGGACGCAAAAAAATATTTGGCGGGAATTGTGCGTACTACTATAACAAAAGATATTGTAACTAAGTTCAAAATCGAAAACGAAGATTTGCTGAATATGATTGTTGATTTTCTTATGGATAACGTCGGCAGTAAAACCTCCGTAAGAAATATTGCCAATACTCTCACTTCGAACACATATAAGACAAATGATAAAACATGTGGCGCATATATAGATTATCTTTGTCGTAGTTTTCTGTTTTATCCGTTCAAAAGATATGACGTAAAGGGAAAAAGATATTTAGAATCGGACAAAAAATATTATCTCGCCGACCTTTCTTTTCGTTATGCAATTATCGGTACTAAAAACGCCGATTACGGACATTTATACGAAAACATCGTTGCGATCGAACTATTACGTAGAGGGTTTGAAGTATATATAGGACAAATTAACGATAAAGAAGTGGATTTCGTCGCCGTTAAAGACGGCGCGAAAACTTACATTCAAGTTTCCGACGATATAAGTAGAGAATCCACATTAAATCGCGAAGTCACCCCGCTTCTTGCAATCAGGGACGCATACCCGAAAATCATTATAGCGCGTACAAAACATCCCGAAACTCAATTTGAAGGTATAAGAATTATCGATATCGCAAGATGGCTTATTTCGCAAAATTGAGATTTAACTAAAATTGCGAAATAAACTTCTTTTTTTTCGTCGATATTTTCTAAAATTAAAAAATCACAAGGAATACTCGGGTTCGCAAGTCATTCTTATACCGAGTTTTCTTAACGTTTGCATAGACGAGTCGTCGAGCATTATCGTGCTATGCGCTTCACAACCGTTAAGTATGCCGAGATTGTCTATGATTTCGCCTATCGTGGTATTCATAGGCGTACTGACCGCCAACGCTACGAGAACTTCGTTAAGCGTGAGCGCGGTGCGCCTATCTTTAAGCGTTTCGCCTTTCAATCTTTGAATCGGTTCGATTACGCCGGGGCTGAGCAACAGTTGTTTTTGGCAGACGTTGACGTGTTTTTTCATAGCGTTGATAACGACCGCCGCCACCGCGTCCATCGCTTCGGTGTTACGTCCTCTTACGATACTGCCGTCGGGAAGTTCCAAAGCGCAAGCGGGGCATTTACGTTGCGCGGCTTTGTTAAGCGCGGCGGCAACGACCCTTCTTTGAGAAGTTTCCAAGCCGAGATTGCTCATAAGCATTTCCACGCGATTAACGGTGCTTATGGACGTTCTGCCTTGTTTATAGTCGCAAAGAACCTGATAATATCTTCTTATAATCTCTTGTTCACTCGCTTTACGAACCACTTCGTCGTCTACGATGGCGTAGCCGATCATATTCACACCCATATCGGTGGGCGACTTATAAATCTCCTCGCCGAGAATACGCTTTAAGATATTCTTTACTACCGGGAAAACGGCTATATCTCTGTTGTAATTTACCGTTTGCACTCCGTACGCGTCGAGATGGAACGGATCTATCATATTGAAATCTTGTAAGTCGGCGGTCGCCGCTTCGTACGCCACGTTGACGGGGTGGTTCAAGGGTAAGTTCCAAACCGGGAAAGACTCGTACTTTGCGTAACCCGCCTTTACTCCGCGTTTATATTCGTGGTAAAGTTGGCTTAAACAAGTCGCGAGTTTACCGCTACCCGGTCCGGGGGCGGTAACGACCACGAGCGGGCGAGAAGTTTCTATATACGGATTTGCGCCGTAACCCTCGTCGCTCACTATCGTATTGACGTCGCTGGGATAACCCTTGGTCAATTTATGAATATAAACTCTTTCGCCCATGCGCTCTAACTTGTTCTTAAAGCGAATGGCAGATTCTTGTCCCGAGAACTGCGTAATAACTATGCTTCCCACGTAGATTCCGATATCGCGGAGATTGCTCGTAAGG
The DNA here is from genome assembly GCA_934296355.1 of uncultured Clostridia bacterium. Lineage (GTDB taxonomy): Bacteria > Bacillota > Clostridia > Christensenellales > DTU072 > CAG-1782. Next base: position 7,254 of record CAKRAY010000013.1, on the reverse strand, counting down.
CGCAACAAGTCCGCGTCGTAGGTAATACCGAAATCGGCGCGGCGTTTGTTTTGTTCGAGCGCAGGCGCGCTTATACAAAAGATGACTTCCAACTTATCTTTCAAAGTAAGGAGCATTTTTGTCTTTACGTTGGGGTCAAAGCCGGGAAGTATTCTCGCCGCGTGCAAGTCGTCGAAAAGTTTCCCGCCGAATTCTATGTACAGTTTATTGAATCTATTGATTCGTTCCAAGATTTTTTCGGCTTGTTTTTTTATATACGTTTCGTTATCGAAACCGATTTTTTGCGAGTTCATTTCGTTTCGTTCCTCTGTATTTTATAGTTTTTTCAATCAAACGATGCCCTGAGCCATCATCGCGTTGGCAACTTTCATAAAGCCTGCGATATTCGCGCCCGCAACAAGGTTGCCGTCCATTCCGTACTCTTTGGCAGAGGTTGAGATGTTTTTGTAAATATTTTCCATAATATCTTTCAGTTTTGCGTCCACTTCGTCGAACGTCCAACTGTATCTCATACTGTTTTGGCACATTTCCAGAGCGGAAGTCGCTACGCCGCCGGCGTTAGCCGCCTTGGCGGGTCCGAAAAATACGCCCGCGGTTTGGAACGCTTCTATCGCTTCGGGCGTACTCGGCATATTCGCGCCTTCGCATACGCACTTAACGCCGTTATTTATAAGCGATCTCGCCGATTCGAGGTTGATTTCGTTTTGCGTGGCGCAAGGCAACGCGATGTCGCATTTTATCGTCCAAATACCGCTGCAACCTTCGTGATATTCCGCTTCGGGATGGTAGTTAAGATACTCTTTAATTCTCTTTCTTTCCACTTCTTTGATTTGTTTCACAGCCGCGAGGTCGATTCCGTTCTTATCGTAAACGTAACCGTTGCTGTCGCTCATCGCCACGACTTTCGCGCCGAGTTCGCTCGCCTTTTGGTTCGCATAAATCGCCACGTTGCCGCTACCCGAAATAACCACGGTTTTTCCTTCGAAACTGTCGTTATGCTCTCTTAAAAGCGCGTTGGTAAAGTAGCAAAGTCCGAAACCGGTCGCTTCCGTTCTCGCAAGACTTCCGCCGTAAGTAAGCCCCTTACCCGTAAGCACGCCGCAATATTGGTTGGTAATTCTCTTATATTGTCCGTAAAGGAAACCTATTTCTCTACCGCCTACGCCGATATCGCCCGCCGGAACGTCCTCGTCCGGTCCGATATATTTATACAATTCGGTCATAAAACTTTGGCAAAAACGCATAATTTCCGCGTCGGATTTACCTTTCGGGTCAAAATCGCTACCGCCCTTGCCGCCGCCGATAGGCAATCCGGTAAGGCTGTTTTTGAACACCTGTTCGAAGCCCAAAAACTTTATGATTCCCTCGTAAACCGACGGGTGCAAACGCAAGCCGCCTTTGTACGGGCCGATCGCACTGTTAAACTGAATACGGAAACCTCTGTTTATATGGACCTTGCCGTTATCGTCCGTCCACGGCACGCGGAACTTGATAATTCTTTCGGGTTCTACGATACTGTCCATAATTCCTCTTTCGATAAACTCCGGATGTCTTTCGATAACCGGTTCCAAAGATTCCAAAACTTCGATTACCGCTTGATGAAATTCCGGTTCGCCGGGATTTCTTTTCACTACGTTTGCATACACTTGCTTCAACGCTTCGTTAGTAAGTTTCATAAAAGATTTTTCTCCTTATAAATTCAATAAAAATAGTAATATTTTCTTCTATATAAGAATATAGGTATAATTTTAATTATATAATATAACAAACCGAGTTTTTATGTCAATTATAATCTAAGAAAAAATTTCCCCCGAATTTTTTTTGCAAGCCGCGCGCAAAAGGCGTTATAATGTAAATATGGAAAAAGTTTTTCACACGCTTGAACCGATTTTCGATGAAAACAGTAAAGTTCTCGTGCTTGGCAGTATGCCTTCGCCCAAGTCAAGGGAAGCGGGAATGTATTACAGTCATCCGCAGAACCGTTTTTGGCGCGTTCTCGCCGCCGTGTTCGAGGAACAAACTCCCTCTACGAACGAAGAAAAACGCGAGTTTTTATTAAAACATAAAATCGCGTGTTGGGACGTACTCGCTTCTTGCGACATACAAGGCGCAAGCGATTCGAAAATAAAAAACGCCGTCTGCAACGACTTTAACGTCATAACGCAAACGGCAAACATAGTTAAAGTTTTTACCACCGGAAAAGTCGCGGCTAAGTACTACAAGGCTTTCACGGGCAAAGATTCGGCATGCCTGCCAAGTACCAGTCCCGCAAACTGCGCCGTGAGTTTCGAAGAACTCGTCGACGCATATCGCGCGATCAGAGATTTCACATAAACAAGTGGATTATTTCGATTATTATCCTCACTATACCGAGTATAACGACGGGACCGAAAATGAACACCGACAACGAGTGCTTACCCACTATCAGCACGGGATAGAGCGCTTTCGGCGGAATTTCCGTCTTCGTCATCGTCTTTTTGTTCGGGAATAAGTGTTTGCTCAAAACGCCGCCAACGAGGAAAAAGCCGAGGTGCGGGAAAAGCGGTTCGAAGTTGTTCGGAGAAAGTTCCCATCCGTGTTTGTTATAGACGAGCAACGCTAAAAAGTCGTTATTTACATAGCAACCGCCGTCCTTTACGAAATGCTTATAATAAAACACCAGTCCGACCGTTATCATTATCGCGCCCAAGGTCGCCCTCACCCACTCCGGACACTTAATAAGGTCCATTAAATACCATAAAACGAACGCTATAGTGAGAATGGTTATTATATTGAAAATGAGCGTTCCCGTAACGAGATCGGGAATGATAAAATGCAATATCGCGTATCCGCCCATAAACAAAGCGCAGTATATCAAAAACTTAATAACCCGCCTTAAACCGCTTCGCGTGAAACTGCAATTTATTCCCGACAAGAACGATAAGAAGAACAAGCCGAACGGCTGAATTCCCTTACGAAAATCACATTCGCAATACCAATAGGCAAAGTCGAGAAGTTTTTGTCCGAACTCGGTAACGTACGGCGTTACATGCCAATAGTACGAGAACAGACAACAGTGGTCGAAAGTAACGACTATGAGAATGATACCTCTTAATAGGTCGAGTTCCCATATTCTCGGGCGTTTTCCGGGTATGTTGTAAGTAAAGTAATCTTTTATTTTCAGCCCCAGCTTTACGAACAAACCTTTCAAAAAAATCCAAAAGTTTTTCTTTTCTTTTTTGCTTTGCGGCTGTAATTTCTCGGAATTTTGCTCCGTTTCGCTCGGCGCGGGAACGTTATCTTCCGTTTCTTGCGCGTTCTTAATCGCTTCGTTTTCTTGCATAATGAAGATTTTAGGTGTCTCCTCGTTTGTTTTCGGACGCCTTAAAAGCGATTTCTCACAATACGCGTCCTTTTGCCGCGAATTACGCGACCCGTTAAGTATAACCGCAATCGAGTTACCTGTCAAGTAGTACGCGTTGCGTGAGCCGTAACTACGCGGAATACGCTTCCGCTGCTATGCGCTTAAAAAATAAGAACGCTTGCCTATTCGCGTAACTTTGGGCGAAGCATCACGCGCTTCCGGCGATTAAAAGCCTTTTACGCCCTTGTCTTTAAGTTTTTTCACAAACAAATAAAGCGGCGCGCCTATTGCGTATACGGATAAAGTTTGGCTTATCAATAACGATATGAAATTAGTTAAATACCCTACTTCTCCGCCGACTAAGAGCCATATAAGCGGCAGAAGCGTGGCGTTGAGGATTACCGGCGGCAACCCGCCGAGCAATATTTTAAGCCAAGTTTTTTTCACAAACTTGCCTATCAGATAAGTAATACCGCTTGCGGCAAGCGTAACCGCTGAGCCTAAGATTACGTCGTATATTCCGAACGGCGAAGCGATATTAGAGAGGGCGCATCCGACGAAAAGCCCTATTATACTCTCGGGATAAACGAGCGGAAGCATACAAAGTCCCTCGCTTAAACGCACTTGAATATTGCCGTAAGCGAGAGAAACGAGCGCGTAGGTAAGCGCAACGTACAATCCGGCAATCGCGCCGGCGCGAGCAAAAATTAAAGTTTTAGATTGTTTCAAAAAAAATACCTCGGTTTTTTTATTATGAAGTGTTCTCCGAAAACCTTCATTGCGTAGATTATATCACTCTTAAACGCGAATTGCAACCAAACGTATAGAAAAGAAAAACGCTCCTTAAATCGTGGGGAGCGTTTTAATTTTTGGCGTTTACTCTTAATAAGGAAACTTATTTAGTAAGGTCGTCGGGGTCGTCATGACCGTTGTGCCCTAAATCGGAGAAGATATCGTCGTTATTGCTCGGACCGTCGTCTACCGTGCCGTTATAAAAGTTACCGTTACTTTGGTTATAAAAATCGGTATCTGCGTTTACGGAACCGGAATTGTCGCTGCCGCCGTGAGCGGCGTTTCTTCTTCTCATATATTCGTCGCGGGACTCGTTGTACTTATCGTTATCGAAAACGACCTCTCCGTCAATCGTGTCGAACATAATCGCCGCGCTCGCTTCCATGTACGGCGCAACGTATATCATTACCAAGCCAAAAGTTATCGCGGCAAGCAAGTACCAACCGATGAACGAAAAGTAAAGTCCGACGATTCTCCACTCGTTGCCTTTAGCCATTTGCTTGCACCTTGCCAAGGCGTCCATACAAGTAATATCTTCGTATCTCACGAAAATGTACTTTAATAACGCGTATCTGCCGAAAAGGAAAATACCGGGGATAACGAAGCAAATAAGACCTAAGCCTATAATTATGCCGCTGAGAATTTTCGCGCCGAGATAGTTAAAGAAACGCTTGGCGTTGAACGCAAACTTGAAGTTGAGCGGGGTAAGGTCGTAGTTCTCTGCCGAATCGAGAAAGAACTTTGCTTCCACTATATCGCAGAACGCGGTGGTAAGCACCGACAAAAGGGAAAACAACGTCGTTATCGCGGTAACGATACCTATCTCTTCTCCCGCGGCGCCGGATATCGAGCCGGATATAATAACCAAAACCGAACCTATCAGCGCAAGTAACAGAAGTCTGCCGAAGAATTGCCATACTCTTCCCTTTAATAAAATCCTTGCCCTATTTTTGCAATCGGAAATCATTTTGTCCTCCTAAAAATCGTTATTTTTGTAATTCTTTTATAATTTTATCTATTTTCCTCGCGGTTTCCACAAACTGTTCTTTCGTAAAGCCTTTCGTCGTCATTGCCGCCGTGCCTATTCTCACGCCGCTGGTTTCCGCGGGCGAACGCGTTTCGCCGGGAACGCAATTCTTATTAAGCGTAATGCCGTTTGCGTCGCAAGCGTCTTGAACTTGCTTACCGGTAACGCCTTTATCGGTTAAGTCGACGAGGAACAAATGGTTGTCCGTGCCGCCGGTAACTACTTTATAACCGAGTTTTATGAACTCGTCGCACATCGCTTTGCAGTTTTCTACCACTCTACCTATATATTCTTTGTATTCGGGAGTTTGCGCCTCTTCCGCGGTAATCGCTTTGCCCGCGATAACGTGGTTGAGCGGTCCGCCTTGCGTTCCCGGGAAGATACCGCTATCGATTTTCTTAGCGAGTTCTTGCTTGCAGAAAATCAAACCGCCCCTCGTGCCTCTGAGCGTTTTATGCGTGGTTGTGGTCACGACGTCCGCAAAACCGAAGGGCGTAGGATGGTACCCGGCAGCGACAAGTCCCGCTATATGCGCGATATCCACCATCAAAAGCGCGCCCGCTTCGTGCGCGATCTTAGCGAATCTTTCGAAATCTATTATTCTCGAATACGCGCTCGCGCCCGCCACGACGAGTTTCGGGCGAAATTCTTTCGCTTTTCTTTCTACGTCCGCAAAATCTATATACCCTCTTTCGTCAACTCCGTAAAATTTGAAATCGTAAAGTTTTCCGCTGTTATTTACCGGCGAACCGTGCGTAAGATGACTGCCGTTGTTGAGTTCCATACTGAGTACGACGTCGCCCGGTTTAAGTAACGCCGCGTATACGGCAAGGTTCGCGCTCGAACCGCTATGAGGTTGCACGTTTACGTGGTAGTCGGTATGGAAAACTTTTTTCCACTCCTCTTGACAATATCTTTCGAGTTCGTCAATGACTTCGCAACCGCCGTAATAACGCTTGCCGGGATATCCCTCGCTATACTTGTTCGTTAAGCAACTGCCGACCGCTTTCATTACGTTTTCGCTGCAAAAATTCTCGCTCGCGATAAGTTCTATAGTAGCGTCTTGACGCGCTTGCTCTTTCGCTATCAAATCAAAAACCTTACTCATTCTATATCTCTCCTTTTAGTCGTTTAGCCGTTGTTCATTCGTCTTAACTTATTCTTTATATAATATCACACGCTCGACTCATTTGCAACAAAAAAGGGGTTTCGCGTCGGCTCTGCGTTATCTATAACCGTAAATAAACCTTAAACTATTGAAAATATCTTCTTTTTAGTTTATAATAATCAAAAAAATCGGAGATAAAAAAATGAAAATCACTTTTTTGGGACACGCCTGTTTTTTAATCGAACATAACGGAAAAACGCTCGTTACGGATCCTTTTTTCTTTGATTCGGACGCCGTTAAGCGGCTTTATCCGCAAGCGTTAACGCCGGACTTCGTCGTTGCCACGCACGGTCACGACGACCATATCGGCTCGATAGAACTCGTAATGAAAGAAAAAACCGTTTTCGTCGGCATTGTGGAACTTGCTTCGTACGTAAGCGAAATAACGAACTCGTCCACATGTATAGGTATGAATATCGGCGGCACGGTCAAACTTAACGACGACTTTTCGGTAACTATGGTAAAAGCCGACCACTCGTCCTCGATAGGCGCTCGTTACCTCGGCGAGCCGACCGGTTTAATAATAAAAGTCGGAGAGCATACCGTTTACCACTTCGGCGATACGGGCATATTCGGCGATATGAAACTTATTAACGAACTCTATAAACCCGACGTCGGTCTTATCCCTATCGGCGGAAGATTTACCATGGACGTACCGACCGCCGCTTACGCCGTCAACGAGTTTTTCGATTTCAAAACTTGCATCCCCATGCACTACGACACTTTCCCGCCGATAAAAGCGGACGTAAACGATTTCGCAAAACGCGTAACCCGTTCGAAAGTCGCGATTCTGAAACCGTTCGAAAGCGTCGATTTATGATAAACGGCGCAAAAAATGGAGTGTCTCATGCACGTTGCTTTACACCACAAAAAACAATACTATTTTTTATTATTGAAAACCTATTTTTGTCGAGAAAACAAAAG
>CAKRAY010000012.1 GCA_934296355.1 uncultured Clostridia bacterium | reverse complement strand
CCCCTTATCGCACTTTTATTCTACCACAAAAAAAACCTCGTTATCAACCTTTTTTCGTTTCGTTTATGCAACATGTTTGTATTTTTTACAAATATTTGAACACGCCATCCGCTTTTTTACGCCACGCGGCGACTTTTTTCTTATCGTAAACTTGCGGAATCGCATACGCTTTCGCGTACGCCTCGTTGGCTTTGGAAAGCATTTTTAACATTCCCGCAAGCACTTTCGGATAGTCCAAGCCGATCCAACCTTTGATAAGGCAGTCCTTTAAGGTAAGACGCATTTTCTTGCCGACCGCCATACTGCACATATCTTTATTATTAACTATGCCCGACGAGAAAAACCAATCGACGGTTTCGTCTTTTTGTCTTAGCATCCAATTCTTGATAATCTCGACGTAACAATGTAACGCGCCGAACTCCTTAAAAACTCGCGCTTGATACTCGAATAGTTTTTCTTCGGTATTTACCGTTTCCTTGCCGATTACGTCCGCAAGAATCTCGGCGGCTTTTAAGGACGTCGCTATGCCGCTTCCTATCATAGGCACGGTCATGCACGCGCTATCGCCTATAAGAACGTAACCGTCGCAAGCAAACCTCGAAAGCGGCCTTCTTACCGGTATCTCCGCCACGATTCCGCCGCGCAAAACTTTATTTCCCAAAATGGGATTGCGCGCCCTCAAATCGTCCAACGCGTTTTTAAGCGTTTCCTTACTAAGTCCGCCCACTCTTCCTATAAGCACGTTCACGGAATCCGACGGTTCGTCGTATATACACCAACTTATGCCTTGCTCGCCGATATGTTTCATATAAACTTTATTCGTTTCATTGGGTACGGGCGCGTCCGTCCTTTCGTAAAACGCTCTGTACGCAAAAAACACGTCGGTAGGCGCGGGCTTAGGAAATTCGAGGTTTCCGCAAAGCGAATCTCTGAGCGCGCTTCTTACGCCGGAAGAATCGACCACGAGGTCGCAAAACACTCTTTCCCTTTGACCGAGCCTATTCGTTATCTCCGCCCCGACTACTTTGTCGTTCTCTGTTATTAACTTGCTTACCGTTGCGTTAAATACGACTTTGGTATCCTTTAATAAGGAAAATAGTTCCCTATTTATCGCTTTTCTTTCCACCGACCAATCTATGTTTTCGTACGTTTGAATAAGTCTTTTTTTGCTCTCGCCGTTCGGTCCGATAAACGTCCAGTTACTCTTCGGGAAACTGCCCTCGGGTATATTCAATCCCGCGCTAACCAGCGCTCTCGGGTTCACGTCGTCGTGCCAGTCGTAGCGCATTTCTTCCGCGCCGGTCTGTTTTTCGTAAACCGTCACGTCGTGACCGTTCCTTTCTAAATACGCCGCCAATCTCAGTCCGCCGATTCCGCCGCCGGCAATAATTACTTTCATATACCCTGCCTCCTAAACCGATTTTTCCTATTTTAACAAATATTCGCCACGTTTTCAAGTTAATCGTTCGCTCTACGAGTTCTACCGGCAAATTTTAAGGGTTTTTTAACGCTTGGTATTTACAAAACGAAGAATATATAGTATTATATAAAGCATATTTTACTTACATACGGAGAAATCATTTATGGCACACAACAACCCGTTAATGTCGAACGTATTGTGCGCGGCGGACAAAAGTCCGATTGCCATTTACGTTTTGGGCGCTTTGATTGCGGCGTGTATCATCGCAATGAGCGTGTTCTTTATCGTTAAATCTCTTAAACGCGCTAAGAAAATCGGCATGGATATGAAGATTATCAAAAAGACGGTCGTATCGAGCGCGGTTTTCTCGATTGTACCCAGTATCCCGATCGTTATGGGTATCGGTATTATGATGGGAGAACTCGGCTTGGCTATTCCCTGGATACGTTTGACCGTTATCGGCGCGTTGCAATACGAACTCGTCGCTTACGACCAGGCAAGACAAGCGTATCTCGGCTCGTCGGAGACCGTTCTCATCGCTACCGCCGTTCTCGTAATGACGGTAAGTATCGTTTCCGGTCCCTTGTTCAACGCGATTTTCTATAAAAAGTATCAAAACAAACTCGCGGATATTCAAAAGAAAAACGCGCGTTTAAGCAACACTATTACCGGCGCGCTTCTCGGCGGTATGCTTTCGGGTATGCTCAGTTCGATTTTCGTAGGCGGTATCTTTAACGCCGTCAACGGTCCTACCGTGGAAAAATCGACGGGAATTTGGACTTACGGCGAAATCACTTTGATAACCTTAGGCGCAAGCGTGGTTATTATGGGTATTTGCGGCGTTATAATTAAACTCGGCAAACAAAAATGGCTGGAAAACTACGCGCTCCCCATTACCATTTTGGGCGCGCTCGCCGTGGCGTACGGTTTCACTTTCGTATTCCACGCTTAAACGAAGGAGGTCGATATATTATGGAAAATATGGAAAATAGAAACGAAGAAATGATAGTAACGTCCGAACCCGCCCCCGCGAGCGACGCTACCGCAAGCGTAGGAACTCCCACGGGCGGCAAAAAAGGTCGCGGCAAGAAGTCGCAAGGTCCGCTCACCGAAAGAGAAATTTATAACAACAGAATTCACGACCTCGGTAGATTGTTCACTTGGATCTCCCTCGGATTAATCGCGCTCGTACCGGTAATTTACTGCGTTTCCGAGAAAGTTTTGCCCGACTGGACGGCGTTCGCGAAATGTATACCTTTCTTACTCGGTTACCTCGCCGTAGGCTTGGTGGAAGCGGTCAGTTACGCGCCCCTTATGGGTACCGGCGGACAGTATATGTCGTTTATCACGGGTAACGTGAGTAACTTGAAACTTCCTTGCGCGCTCAACGCTCAGAAAATAACCGGCGTAAAACAAGGCTCGGAAGAACAAGAAATAGTGACGACGATATCCATCGCCGTAAGCAGTATAGTGACGACCTTGGTAATAATCATCGGACTTATTCCGTTAATTTTGTTGCAAGAACAAATCGTAGACCTACTTAAACCCGTTTCCCCGTACGTCATCCCGGCGATTTTCGGCGGACTCACGCTCGTACTCATCGCGTCTTATTTCAAAATCGCGATTATCCCGTTCGTGGTTTGCATACTCGTTTGCGTAGTCGGCAACCTTATCGGCAAAGGCAGCGCGCTCAGTCAATCCACGATGGTTATCGTCGGTATGGCGATAAGCGCAATCAGCACTACGATACTTTATAAACTTAAGAAAATATAATTCTTACGCAAATTGGCAAGATTCCGATAAATAATTCTCTTGCCAAAAACGTATTTATGCAATATAATTAATATGTATAATATATATTATGCGTAAGTTATCGCCGTGGCGATAAAAAATAAGGGAGGCAGAATGGCCGTAAAAATCGACAACGTACATAATACGCGCAAATCGCAATTATGGAACGAGCAAGACGACGCAGCGTTATGCGTGCTTTTGAAACGTAAAATTAAAGACACTTCGATAGCGATTCGCGAGAGCGAAACGCCGTACGAAAGGTCGAGATTGAAGAACCAAAAAAGACATTACGTCAACATGCTTCGCAAAGTGGAACGCGGCGCATACAATGGCGATATCATTTTTAACGAACTCAGAGCCTCCGCGGCGTTACGCGAAGAAGACGCGCTTAACAGTAACGTCAACGCCACCATGGCGGGAGGAAAAAAATACATAAACTCTTACGGAGCCGTGGACTTCGACTACGAAGCCGCTTTCCGTAAAAAGCGTTACTACGGCTTTTCTTTGCCGTTCATACTGTTCTTGCTTACCCTCGTAATGATAGCCGTACTCGTATTCGGTATGCTTATGCCGGTAGTTATCGAGAAAAATCCTATCGCGGGATTCGAGAATACCACGGGTTTACACGTCAACGCGTTGTTCGTATACCGACTATCGCCTACTAACGACGTAACGTTGAAAGCGGACGACAACGGTAAATGGTGGTGGCCGGAAGGCGAATTCGTCAATTCGGCGGGCGAAATTGCAGAACCTCCGAAGTTCGGCGAACCCTATACGGACGAAAGCGGAAAAGTTTACGACGAAGACGGAGTTTCCGTAAGCCTCTACACGATCGGTTACAGAGCGATTTATATCGACGCCGCGGACATTATCAAGGCTTGGTTTAAGACGAAAATGCTCGAAAAAACGCGTCTTGACTTCCTCGAAGACCGTTCGATTTTCCAAGGCGAAAGTTACTTTTACGCCCTCTTCCTGAGCGGTTCCAAGTCGGACGACCTCGTCATCCGTAAAAACGACGACGGACAATACGATTTCGGCGTGATATTAAATCATATCGGCGTTTACGGCGTGATTATATTCACCTTGCTTACGTTTATATGGCTCGTAGTGCTTTTCTTGCAAAACTTCATAAGAATGTTCACTTACACTTCGAGAGGTTTCCACGTAGCGACGTTCTTCTGTTTGCTGTCGAGTTTGTTCGCGTTCTTCCTGTGTCCGGTGTTCGCGACTTGTCAAGGTACGGAAATCGGACCCGCGTTCTCGAACTTCTTCTTGATTCTGACAAACCCCGACGCTTTCTATAGTCTTGAAAGCGAAGCGACGGCGGGCTTATCCATAGTGGGACTTATCCCCGCCGCGGTATGTTTGATTATGATGATCTTGCCGAAACTGTTCAAGAACAGATTAAAGAAGATGCCCACGCATATTCCGAAAGGAAACAACATGCACGTCTAAAAAAGGTTTTTTATAAACTATGTTTGACAATATAAAATGCGATTTGACGGCGGCGGTCGAGAAAGACCCTGCCGCCAAAAGCAAGTTTGAAGTTTTTTTTACTTACGGCGGTTTTCGCGCTTTATGCGCGTATAGACGAGCGCATTGGTGTTACAATCACGGACTGCGCTTTCTTTCTTACATAATAACCGCTCGCGCGCGTCGCAATTACGGAATAGAAATTCATCCCGCCGCTAAAATCGGCAAAGGCGTGTTCATCGACCACGGCGTAGGCTTGGTAATAGGCGAAACCACGGAAATCGGCGACAACGTGACGATTTATCAAGGCGTAACCCTCGGCGGAACGGGTAAAGACGTCGGCAAACGGCACCCTACTATCGGCAACAACGTAATGATCAGCGCAGGCGCCAAGATTTTAGGTCCGGTCGTTATCGGCGACAACTGTCGTATCGGCGCGGGAAGCGTGGTATTAAAAAACGTTCCGTCGCACTGTACGGTAGTGGGCGTTCCCGGCAGAATAGTTCGTATGCATGGCGAAAAATATAACGACTTGGACCAAAAGTTGCCCGACCCGGTTTTGGAAGAGTTCGCGAGATTAAACGCGCGACTTGCGGAAATAGAAAAAGACCTTCACATTAACGCTTGTCGGTATTCTATTACGATGCCAGACGAAGAAACGACTCAAAAAAAGGAATAATATAACTATGCTTAGAGTTTACAATACGCTTGACAGAAAAAAAGAAGATTTTATCCCCATCGACGGGAAAACGGTCAGAATGTATTCTTGCGGTCCGACCGTATACAGTTACGCGCATATCGGCAACTTACGTACTTACGTGTTTATGGACCTTATTCGCCGCGTGCTTAAATACGACGGCTATAAAATAAAAGGCGTCATGAACATTACCGACGTAGGTCACTTGCTCAGCGACGGAGACGAAGGCGAAGACAAAATGGCAAAAGCCGCCAGAGAACAAAAGAAATCGCCTTGGGAAATCGCCGAGTTTTATACCAAAGTATTCTTCGACGATATCGCCGCGCTTAACATCGGCAAACCCGAAATAATCGCCAAAGCGACCGAGCATATTCCCGAAATGATACGTTTTGTAGAAGAACTGCTCGAAAAAGGCTACGCCTACGAAATAAGCGACGGAATCTACTTCGATATAAGCAAGTTCCCCTCTTACGGAAAACTTTCCGGACAAACGCTCGAAGAAAAAGAAGCGGGCGCGAGAGTGGAAGAAAACAGCGAGAAGCGTCATCCCGCCGATTTTGCGTTATGGAAAAAGGCAAACAAAAATCACATAATGCAATGGGAAAGCCCGTGGGGCATGGGTTTCCCGGGTTGGCATATAGAATGTAGCGCGATGAGCCGCAAATACTTAGGCGAAGTTTTCGATTTACACACCGGCGGCATAGACGCGGTACCGGTACATCACGAAAACGAGATTGCGCAAAACGAAGCGCTTGCCGGTAAAAAGACGGTTAACTATTGGATGCACGGCGAGTTTATGATGGTAGACGGCGGCAAAATGAGTAAAAGCCTCGGAAACGTATACACTATCGCGCAGTTAAGAGAAAAAGGCTACGACCCGCTCGATTTCCGTTTCCTTTGCCTTAACGCCCATTATCGCAAGAAATTAAACTTCACTTTCGAAGGAATGAATATGGCTAAAACTTCGAGAAGCAAACTTAACGCCGCGCTGTATCAACATAAAGTAAGCGACGCGAAAACCGCTCCCGAAGTCCTTGAAAAGTATAAAAATCAATTCATAGACGCGATTAACGACGATATAAACATTCCGCTTGCGCTCGGCGTACTGTTCAATTTACTTAAAGAACCGAAGAGTAAGGACGTTTACGCCCTCGCCCTCGACTTCGACAGAGTTTTCGGTCTTGACTTCGATAAAGTTAAAGCGCCCGAAACGCAAACCGAACGCGCAAACGATTATCCCGAAGAAGTCGCGGTTTTGATAGAAAAACGTAAGCAAGCGAAAAAAGATAAGAACTTTACTCTCGCCGACGAGATTCGCGCCGAGATTACCAACCTCGGATATAATATTAAAGATACGCGCGAAGGCGTGGTAGTGACGAAAATCTGATTATTTGTTTTTTATAAAAAAGAGCATAGGAACCTTACCTATGCTCTTTTTTTTATTAGTAGATATAAGTTATACTTTTATAAGCACCCCGACTTTTAGATAAAGCGCTTCTTCCAAAGAAATCAAGCAAGCGTGGTCTTTGGCTTGTACGCGCAGTTCGACGAACTTCATATCGGTATGCGCGAACTCGGCAGATTCTTCGAGCATTTTCGTAAAAAGCGGCACGGTCATGTGCTGACTGCAACTGCAAGTAATCAAAACGCCGTTATCGTTAAGGAGTTTCATTGCCAGCGTGTTTATGTCACGATACCCCTTGTAGCCCTCTTTTATTTTATCCGCAGTCTTGGCGAAAGCGGGCGGGTCGAGGATAATCACGTCGAACTTTTTTCCGTCGCGTTTATACGCTCTCAGCAGTTCGAACACGTCCGCGTTTATCGTTTGAATATTATTAAAACCGTTCAAAGCGGCGTTTTCTTTTACGCAATTTAACGCAAGGTCGCTTACGTCCACCGCCGTTACTTCTTTTGCTCCGTGTTTCGCCGCATTCAAAGAAAAGCCGCCTTGGTTGCAAAAACAGTCGAGAACGGTTTTTCCCTTGACGTAGTATTTTAGGTTATCGCGGTTTTCTTTTTGGTCGAGAAAATACCCCGTTTTTTGCCCGTTCGCCACGTCGATTTTCATCTTTATGCCGTTTTCCGTAATGGTAAGGTCGGGGTTTAATTCGCCGTAAAGCACGCCCTTAACTTGTTCCAGCCCCTCTTTTTCTCTTACCGAAACGTCGCTTCTTTCGTAAATGCACTTCGGCTCGAAAAGTTCTTTCAGCACGGAAACGATCATATCTTTTCTCACGTCCATACCGAGCGTAAGAAACTGTACGCTGAGGTGGTCGGCGTATTTGTCGACGATTAACCCGGGGAGTTTGTCGCTCTCTCCGAACACGACCCGGTAATTATCGCCGTATCCGAGATTTTCTCGGTACTCTTTGGCTTTCTTGATACGCGAAAGGAAAAAGTCCCTGTCAATCGGCGTTTCGTCGCGTGAAACGATGCGCACGATTATCTTCGATTTGTGATTTATAAAGCCGTACCCTACGAACCTTCCGTCGAACGCTACCACCTTGGCAACGCTGCCTTGCGCGTCTTTGCCCTCGATTTTCGCCACCTCGTTGGCGTAAACCCACGGATGCGTAAGTATACGCTTTTCCTCTCCTTTCTTTAACGTTAACGTGTACATTATTTCTCCTTATATATCGCCGCTAAAAAATAAATCGGCAAGCCGAGCGATACGAACTTGCTTTCGTATTCGGTGACGATATTATCTTTGCCGCTTGCGTGTAAATCGTAAATTTTTTCGGTTATTTCGAAGCCGGACTCGCTCAATTCTCCGAGCGAGAACTCAAAAAAGTCGCGGTCGTCGGTTTTCTGCTCCAAAAACGCGCCGCTTTTTAGGAAAGTCTTATATGCTTCTAAATTTCTTCGGCTCGTCAAACGCTGTTTTTCGTAGCCTTTTTTGGGAAGCGGCGTAGAAAAGTTCAAAAACAAACCGCTAATCGACTGCGGCGGCAGGTACTTAGGCAAAAGTTCGGCGCGAACTCTTAAAAACCTGACGTTAGGAATTTTCTCCTCGAACGCCTTTTCCACGCCCGTCAATATGACGTTACTTATTCTTTCTATCGCCAAAACGTTGACGTCCGGGCGCGACTTGGCGTACTCGCACGCGAAAAAGCCTTGCCCGCAACCTATCTCCGCAACCACGGGATTGGCATTGCCGAATATTTTCTCGAAGTCTAAGTACTCTTTCGTCCGCACCGCCAAAGCGAAGTTCATCTCGCTTTCCGTCGTATCGATATAATAATCCCCGCAAAGGCGCAGTCTTTCGTCCGCGTTGGTTCTTCTTCTCATTCTCATAATTCGTAACTTTCCTTTAACGCCTTAAATTTATCGAGCGAACGCTTGATCATGTCGTAGTCCACGCAATAGGATATGCGTACGTAACCTTTAACGCCGAACGTGTCGCTCGGAACTAACAGCAAGCCGAATTTCTTCGCTTTGTCGCTAAACGCGTTAGCGTCTTCTTCGAGCGATTTCACGAAGAGATAAAACGCCCCTTGCGGCTTAACGAACTCGTAACCGTACTTATTAAGCGCGTCGCATATCAAATCACGATTACGCTTATACGCGGCAATATCTCCGGTCAGTCCGTCGCATCTTGCGATGACCTTTTGATATGTGCTCGGCGCGCAAACGAAACCCGAAACTCTTCCCGCGCCGCAAATCGCATAGTATAATTTTTCTTTTTCATACGCTTTCGGAGAAACGGCGATATAGCCTATTCTCTCACCGGGAAGCGAAAGCGACTTAGAGTAACTGTAACAAATAACGACGTCGTCGTAATAATGCATCGGGTACGGAACGGTCGTTCCGTCGTAAACTATCTCTCTATACGGCTCGTCGCTTATTAGGAATATCGGGCGTCCGAACTTTTTACTTTCAGACCCTAAAATACCGCAAAGCGTTTTTATCTGCTCCTCGGAATACACTACGCCCGACGGGTTGTTCGGAGAGTTAATGATAACGCCCTTCGTGTTTTCGTCTATAGTTTCTTTCAATTCGTCAAGGTTAAGCGACATATTTTCGCCCGCCGTTACAACCCTTACTTCCGCTCCCGCGCCCTCTATGAAAACTTTGTATTCGGGAAAATACGGCGCGAAAACGATAAAGTTATCGCCCGGAGTACTTAACGCCCTTAACGTAATCGTCAAAGAGGCGGCCGCGCCGCAAGTCATGTATATTTCGGACGGAGTTATGCCTACTTTGAAACGGTCGTTTATACCGCTTGCGATTTTTTTCAACGTTTCGCCGTCGCCGGGCGCGGAGGTGTAGCCGTGGAGTTTCGTACTGTCGGGAATTTTCGCTAAATCTATAAGCGCGTTCCTTACCTCTTCGGGCGCGGGTACGTTGGGATTGCCCAGCGAGAAGTCGAAAACGTTTTCCGCGCCTTTCTCGCTTGCGAATTTCTTTCCGAACTCGAACAACTCTCTTATTACCGAGCGGTTACTGCCGAGCGCAATCATTTTTTCGTTAAACATTCTTTATTCCTCGAATTTTTATTGCAAATTATATTAAACATATTATCATTTTCATAAAAAATAGTCAACAATACTCATATACGGAAAGCGTAGCGCGCGGGAAATTAAGAGCGCTACACGCTACCGATTTGTTATTTTGTTTGACTACAAGACAAGGAGATAGTATACTTGTTATGCCGAATATTAAGATTATGATAGTATATCATAAATCCTCGGTTTTTTTAGCGGCAAGGACTTCTTACCTATAACCGCCGGTCGCGCGCTTATCGACGAAAATTTCGACGAAAATTGGAAAGCCGCGCTCGTAAAAAAAACACCGTCGGCAGGCGATACGGGCGATAATACTTCGGCAAAAAACCGCTCGTATAACGAGTTGACGGCGGCGTACTACGCTTGGAAAAATCTCGACGCGGACTACTACGGTTTAACGCATTATCGCAGAACGTTCGTTTTCGACATATACAAAAACAGATAACTCACGGGAATAAAAAGATGAAAAGTTTATTCGTATACTTCAAAAAACGCAAAACGCAAACTTTACTCGCGCCTTTATTCAAGATGTGCGAGGCTGCGCTCGAACTCGTCGTTCCTTACGTGGTCGCTTTAATCGTAGACAACGGCATCGCGACGGGGAATAAAAACTACATTATCACGCGCGGCGTTATTTTAATTGTTCTCGGCATAGTCGGTTTGCTTTTTTCCGTCGTAGCGCAGTATTTCAGCGCGAAGTGCGCCACGGGCGTATGCGCGGAACTCAAGTCCGACGTGTTCAAACAAATTAACAAACTGTCTTTTTCCGACCTCGACAGAATAGGTTCGGCAACGATTATCACGCGTATGACGAGCGATATAAACAGGTTACAAGACGGCGTTAATTTAACGCTGAGATTACTTTTACGCTCGCCTTTCGTCGTTTTCGGCGCGATGATTTCGGCTTTTCTCATCGACGCGGTAAGTGGTTCGGTATTCGCCGTCGCGCTCCCCGTTTTGTTCGCCGTGGTTTTCGCGATACTCTTGTCCGGTATCGGACTTTATAAAAAGTCGCAAAAAGAACTTGACGACGTCACCACTCCCGAAAACGTCACCGGCGTGAGAATGATACGCGCTTTCGCAAAAGAGGACAACGAAGTAAAGAATTTCCGCGAAACCAACGAAAAATTTACTAAAAGTCAACTTTTCGCGGGAAGAATTTCCGCGCTCCTCAACCCCCTCACCTACGTTATCGTCAACATGGCTATCGTCGCGCTTCTTTACGTCGGCGCGATAAGGGTCGATAAAGGTATTCTTACTAACGGTCAGGTAATCGCGCTTTACAATTACATAAGCCAAATTCTCATAGAACTAATCAAACTCGCGAGTTTGGTAATAACCGTTTCCAAAGCGGGCGCAAGCGGAAAAAGGGTCGCGGAACTTCTCGAAACCGCGCCTTCGCAAACTTTCTCCGACAAACCCGTCGTTCCCATCGAGGGCGCGCCGAAAATCGAATTCAAAAACGTTTGCCTTTCTTACGGCGGCGGCAACGCGCTCGAAAACGTGTCTTTCCGAGTTGCCGAAGGCGAAACCGTGGGCGTTATCGGCGGTACGGGCAGCGGCAAGTCCTCGCTTATCAATCTTATACCGAGATTTTACGACGCCACGCAAGGCGAAGTTTTGCTATGCGGCGTGAACGTGAAAGAATATCCTAAGAAACAACTTCGTTCCGCGATCGCCGTGGTTATGCAAAAACCTTTCCTTTTCAGCGACACGATTAGGGAAAACCTGACTTTGTCGAACGAACTCGACGAGGAAGTAATAAACGCGGCAATCCGCGACTCGCAAAGTGCGGACGTAATCGCCGCCAAAGAGAACGGACTTGACGAAAAAGTTTTGCGCGGCGGCGTAAACTTTTCGGGCGGACAAAAACAGCGTTTGTCGGTGACGAGAGCGCTTTGCAAAAAAAGCGAAGTACTCATTCTCGACGACGCGTCGAGCGCGCTCGACAACATTACCGACGCCAAATTGCGTAAGACGATAAGAAAAAGCGGCGTAACTACGATAATCGTTTCTCAACGCGCTTCGGCAGTTATGGACGCGGACAAAATCATCGTTCTCGATAACGGTCGCATGGTCGGCTACGGAGTTCACGATGAACTCCTACGCTCGTGTCCTTTATATAAGGAAATCTACGAAACGAGCGTGTTAAATAGCAGGGAGGCGAACTAATGAAAAAGAACGCCTCGGTATTAAAAAGAATAATCGGTTATATTAAGAGATATTTGCCCTTGGTCGGCGTAATACTTTTATTAAACCTCGCCACCGTTTTTGCGGAATTGTACATTCCCGTGCTTGTCGGCAGAGCGATAGATAAAATGCTCGGCAAAAACCAAGTGGACTTTGCCGCGATAAAAACCATTCTTTTCGCGGTCGGCGGCATCGCGATAGCGGGCGGAGCGATACAATACGCCATAGCGGCGATTAACAACCGTCTGGCGTTCTTCGTCGTAAGAGATTTACGAAACGACCTTATAGTCAAGTTACAAAAACTTCCTTTGAGCGCGCTCGACAACAAACCTACCGGAGAACTCGTAAGCAATATGATTAACGACGCGGAAACCGTTGCCGACGGCGTGCTTCTCGGTTTTACGCAACTTTTCAACGGCGTTATTACCGTTCTCGCGACTATCGGATTTATGCTGTACTATAACCGCATTATCACGCTCGTGGTGGTGTTGGTTACGCCGATATCTCTGTTCGTAGCCAAGTTCATCGCTACGCGCACGCATAAAAAGTTTACCGAACAAGCGAAATTAAAAGCGGAACAAACGGCGTTTATCGACGAAATGGTGATCAATCAAAAAACGGTAAAAGCGTATTCGTACGAAGAAAAATCCGCGGAACGTTTCGACGAACTCAATTCGAGATTGGAAAAAGTTTCTTCCCAAGCGGTCTTCTTCTCCTCGCTTACGAACCCGTTCACGCGTTGTATAAACTCGTTCGTTTATGCGTTGGTCGCGCTTACCGGCGGTTTGGCAGCTTGCGGAATAATCTCCGTAGGCGGCGGGCTTACGGCGGGCGGACTTAGTTGCTTATTAAGTTACAGTAATAAATATACCAAGCCTTTTAACGAAATCAGCGGGGTAGTCACCGAACTGCAATCTTCGCTTGTGGGCGCAAGCAGAATCTTCGCCCTACTCGACGCCGAAGAGGAAGTAAGCGACAAAAATAACGAAACGCTTACCGACATTCAAGGTAAAGTGTCAATAAACGACGTTTTCTTCTCATACGTACCAGAAAAGAAACTCATCGAACACTTCTCACTCGAAGTCGCGCCCGGAGAACGTATCGCGATAGTCGGTCCGACGGGCTGCGGAAAAACGACTTTTATCAATCTTCTAATGCGGTTCTACGACGTCGATTCCGGCAGCATAAAAATAGACGACAAAGATATTCGCAACGTAACTCGCCGCTCTTTACGCGACGCGTACGGTATGGTTTTGCAAGAAACTTGGATTAGGCACGCGACCGTGAGGGAAAACTTGATTTTCGGCAACGACGCCACCGAAAAAGAAATGCTCGACGCTGCGGAAAAATGCCATTGCGACGCGTTTATCCGCCGCTTGCCGCAAGGTTACGACACGGTACTTACCGAGGACGCCCTTTCCCAAGGCGAAAAACAGTTGCTTTGTATCGCCCGAGTTATGCTTTCCAAACCGAAAATGCTTATCCTCGACGAGGCAACGAGTTCCGTGGACACTCGTACCGAAGTGCGCATAAACAAGGCTTTCGACATGCTTATGGAAGGCAAAACCTCGTTCGTCGTGGCGCACCGTTTGTCTACAATCGTCAATTCGGATAAAATCGTGGTTATGAAAAGCGGCAAAGTCGTAGAAGTCGGCGCGCATAAAGATTTGCTCGCTAAAGGCGGCTTCTATGCCGATTTGTTCTACGGCCGCTTACGGTAATTATTCAGGAAATTTTACCCGTATCGGCGTCTTGAAAGAAGAGCCAATACCCGTCGTAACCGCTGTCGAGTCCGCTTATAGGTAAAAAGTTCGCTATGCCTTCTGCGACTTTCGGCGGTTTTATAGCCTCTTTACCTGGTACGCCGTAACCTACGTACGCCACTTTACCGTTCTCTTTCAGTCTTCCCACGACGTAATAATCTTCGTTGTCGTAGTTTATTCGCACCCATTCGGAATCGGGTATCGCCGCCGTCAGTTTTTCTTCGGACGGATACACTACGAACAGTTCGTCCACCTTGTCTCGTATGCCGATATAGTAGCCGCTTTTTTCTTGCGACAACCGCTCGATGAACTCTCTCTGTTCCTCGTTATCGACGCTCTCGCTTATTCCGCCACTTGCATCGCTCTCTTCGCCCTTTTCGTTTTCGGCTACTTCGTTTACCGCGTTTTCGGTAGTTTCGGGTTCCGATATCGTTTTTTCAGGCTCCGTATCGAGCGAATTTACTGTCGCGGTTACCGGTTGCGAACCGAGTTTTTCTTCGCTTAGAATGCGATTGAGTTCGCTCGGGCGTAATTCCTTACCGCCTTTTGCGATTATTCTTCCGTCAGATATAATTACGCAAGAAACGTCCGAATTGTTTTCTATGCTTAATCTCAGCGCGGATTCGGTACGCTTACCGTCGAGCGTTAATATTTGCGTATGTTTGTCGACGCGGATAAACAGTTTATCCCCCTTTTTTATATCGTCGCCGACGACTTTAACGCCCGTTTCTCTCCCCACTCTGACTATCGTCGCGAAACCTCTCGCGCCACCGCCTTCCGTAAGTACGATTGTTTTTTTTATTAAAGTCATATTTCCCTCGTTTAATAAAAGTTTATGTCATAAGGAACTTTTTATGTATACTCTTAACTTCATAAGGAAAAAATCGATGGTATGAAGACTTTATTTATCGTCGGCGGTTCGTCGGGTATCGGGTACGCGACCGCGAAAAAATTCTTATCCGAAGGCTACGAAGTAATCAATATGAGTTGTACGCCGTGCGATTTACCGAGCGTAACCAACCTCGAATGTAACGTAACGGAACGTTCGGTACTCGACAAACACTTAGAGGAATTGAAAGAAAAATCGATAGACGCGTTCGTATACTCGGCGGGTTTCAGTATGGCAAGCCCGCTGGAATTCGTCGCCGAGGGAGATTATCGTTACCTTTACGAAGTAAACCTCTTCGCCTTTCTGCACATACTGCGCACGCTCTTACCGACGCTTGAAAAAACGAGCGCGAAAGTATGCGTGGTAAGCAGTCTTGCAAGTCTCGCGCCTATCCCGTTCGACGCCTATTACACGAGCAGTAAATGCGCCGTAAACGGCGCGATAACCGCTTTAAGACAAGAATTAGCCGAAAGCGGCGTTACCTTATTCGCGGTATTACCGGGCGGCGTAAAAACCGATTTTACGTCGAAACGAAAGGTGTATCCTCCCGCCGCCGTGGACGGCTACGCGCAAAAAATGACTCTCGCGACCGACAATCTTCGCGATATGGAGCAAAACGGTTCTTCCCCAACCAAGGTAGCCGATTTTATCTACAAAAAGACGCAAAAAGAAAAACTTCTTTCCGCGTTGTATCCCGTCGCTTTTCCCGACAAGATAGTCTTCTTTATGCTACGCCTTTTACCTCAGATACTTATCGATAAACTGATAAACAACGTGTTTTTTACTTCCGATACGGAAGCGTAAAGAAAAACTTAACGTCCGTTCTCGGGCGGCTTTTACGCAAAAAAAAGAGGTCTTTAACGACCTCTTTTTTCGTGTAAACTTATTTAGTCTTTACGCGTTATCTGGTTGCGCTTACTATCTGAACTACGTCGTAGTCTACTACGAGGATATTGTACTTGATACCGCTTTCGGGGTCGGTAATCACTTGACAACCGTTCTTGTACTCGTCGATAAACGCGCGACCTCTGTTCGTGGGTTCGGTTCCCTTGTTGGTAAGGTTCAAATACTTGAACGTAGAAGTCTTACCGCTACCTCCGAAACTTACCGAAGGCGAAAGTACCAATTCGGTTCTTTCTACTATCGGGGCGGTGTCCTCTTCGTTTCTCATATATTGAAGCGTAGGCAAGTCGCCGATTGCGTACAAGTGGTTATACGCGTCGTCCCATACGGGAGTCCAAGCCTCTTTGTAGTTATAAACGACCTTGCTGAGTTTATCCTCGCCCATTACTTCGTTGGAGGCTCTTACGTAAATACGCAATCTGAACTTAGCGTCGTTACCTATTTTGAAGGTGTCGCTGTAAATCTTCGGCGCGGTTTCTCTGTAAATCGTAACCTTAGCCAAGGAATTACATCCCTCGAATACGCTTTCGCCTATCTCGTAAATGTTGTAATTGAACTGGATACCCCACATTCCTTCGCAGCCCTTAAAGGCTTCTTTACCTACGGTAATAAGACTGTTCGGTAAATCTACGGTGGTTAAGGAGATACGGTTTTCGACGAGGTTACCGAGGTTGCTACCGAGTTTAACGCAGTTAGCGAACGCTTGCGCGCCGATAACTTTAAGTACGGAGTTGTCGCCGAACTCTACGGTAACGAGCGACTTACAAGAGTTGAACGCGCTATCCTTAATCTCGGTTACTCCGTCCGGAATGGAAACGGAAGTAAGCGCTTCGCACTTCGAGAACGCAGAACTGCCAATGAGTTCGAGTTTGCTCTTAACGCTGGGATCGGGTTCGTAACGTTCTGCGCCGGTCTCTTCGTCTTTAATCAGATTGTATCCGTTAAAGGTAACCGAACGCATCTTGACGCAGCCTTCGAAAGCTGAGTTACCCACCGTTCTCAAACTTGCGGGCAATTTGAGTTCCGTCAAAGCCTTGTTATTACGAAACGCCGCCGTACCGATCGAGGAAAGCGTACTCTTAATCGTATCGATTTGTACGTCTTTCAACGAGTAACATTCCGCGAACGCGTATTCTCCGATGGAAGTTACGCCGTTAGGAATATTGATTTTGGTAAGTTGCGCCGCGTAGAAGGCGTTCGCTCCGATGCTTACCACGCTGGACGGTAAGGTGATTTCCGTCGCTTGGCTGGATTCGAACGCTCTCGCCGAAATGGAAACTATGCCTTCGGGAACGACTACCGCGCCCTTTGCGCTTTGCCATTTAACGAGAATCTTGCCGAGAATCAACGCTTCGCTTTGGTTGTTGTAGTTTTCGTAATATCCGGTGTGATTGAATACGCCCGCCGCTATGTCGGTAAGCGCGTTACCCGTATAGATAATCGATTCGGTCACGTCAATACCGCTGAAAGCGTTAGCGTTAATCTTTCTTAACTTCTCGGGGAGCGTCAACACGCGAGCGCTGATCTTCATATCGCTGTCCACGCTGTTTTCGGGATAGATATAACTCGATATTACCGTAATGTCGAAACCGTTTATCGAACTCGGCAAAGTCAAGTCGTGATAAGAAGTAACTTTGGTTTCGTAACGGAACAATACGTTTGCAAACGCGTAGAACGCTCCGTACGTAGAGTTGTTAATCTTATAATCGCTCTTCAAACCGTTAATTTGAATATAATCGGTAGAAGCGACGCTCGACGCTTCCGCTTGCATAATGGGTGCTTTCGAATCGATCGCGTCGCCGTTAATATCGGTAATGTAAATGTTTCTGTCGACGCGTAACGACGTTAACTTGTCGCCGAAAGCGTATTCGCCCACTTTGCTGACCGTGGACGATAAATAAACCGTTCTCAATCCGGAATTCATAAGCGCGCCCGGATAAATTTCGGTAACGCCCTTAGGTATTTCGAATACGAAGTCGAGTATAGCCGCGGGTTCGTCGGTACCTTCTTTAACACCGAGAAGTTCTTTAGACGCATTCTCCACGTTGCCTATGAAGGCGAGGAGTTTCGTACCGAAGTTATCTTTGGCAGCGGTGTCGTTGGAATACAACGCGTAGAACGTATAGGTATACGTTTTATCGAGATAAGTCGCTTGCATCTCGACGGGAACGACTTTGAAGTCCGCTTCTTCGTTGCTCGCGTTGTACAGTTTGATACTTCTCAAATTGACGAAGTCGGAGAAGATATTTTCCGTCATTCCGTTAAAGTTGCTCGCGTTGGTAAGAATTATCTCTTTTACCGTCGTGTTCGGCTCGCCGAGGTCGATACCCGCCACGTTGTAACTGATTGCCGCAGAGCCTCTGCCGCTGATTATCACCGAAGGTATATATAAGGTATCGCTATCGGTCGTCACGCCCTTAATCGTCGCGCTGTTTACGCCGGTAATAACGTTCCTCGTGCCGTTATAAGTAAGTCTCGCTCCGTCTTCGCCGATAACTACCGAATCGGTAACGGTTACTTCGTTGACGTACCACTTGGCGTATAAGGTTATATCCTCATATATATTCATAGGATATTCGACGGGGGTATTGCCCGCTTCGTCTTTATACCAACCCATAAAGGTATAGGTGTTGCCCGCGCTCGAATCGTGAACGGGAACGTCGATATCGCCGTCTTTCAGATATTCGGTATTGACAGGCGACAACGCGTATCCGTTGCTGTCGAACTGAACTCTCGGATAAGTGCCGTAAGTATTGAAGTTCCAATTAAACGTTTCCGTCCAAATACTGCTTTCGGCGAATTCCGTGGAGTTAATATAATCGTAGTCCTCTTCGGACACATAGAATCTTATCGGATTAGCGGAACCGAAAACGTTCTTTCCGTAACTCTTGACATACGCGCCGAATTTGCCGATGACCGTATCGTCGTCTTCTTCGGTAAGTTTAGAGGTAATGAAGTTCCAGTTAATCTTATAAAGGCGGCTGCCGTCTCCCATGTCGAACGCTCGTTCTCCCAATTCGACGAGAGAAGAGCCTACGCCGCTTTCGTTAAGCGTACCGTCCGCGCCGAAGGTTTGATTGCCGATATTTATTATCGTCATCGTCTTTATTCCCGCAAAAGCGCGCGCGCCGATATGCGTTACGCTATCGGGTATCGTGAAGCCGCCGTCGGATATTCTCATACCCTTTTCGTCGGTTACTTCAGTCGTTATCGCGGTGCCTTTGAATGCAAGGTCGCCTATCGTCTTTAACGAATCGGGCAATACGACGTTTTGCAATTTTTCGCAATCTTGGAATGCGGAATCGCCGATTTCGGTAACCGATTTTCCTAATTTAACGGTAACTAAGTCCTTACAATCTTCGAACGCGTGTGCGCCGATTTTGGTTACGGAATCGGGAACGACTATTTCGGTAACGAAGTTCGTGTTATAGAACGCGCGATTGATTATCGTGGTGGTGCCTTCGGGTATCGCGACGCTTAAAGAAGTAATTCCGGTCAAATCGCGTTCCGAACCGAGAATGAATTTAACGAGAACGGAACCGAGCGAAACGAACGTGTCTACTTCGGCTTGTTTGGGATTGTACCAAGCGGTTTGTTCAAGACCCGAAACAAACTTGATATCGCTTCCGCTTGCGCCGGCATCGGCGAGAACTTCGAGGTCGGTCAAGCCGTCAGCCGCTATGTTCGCGAGTTTCACGCATTTGTTAAACGCGTTTTCTCCGAACGAACTTACTCCGCTCGATAAGGACACGTTAAGCAATTCTTTCGCGCCGTTAAATAAGTCGTTGCTAAGCGCGGTTATCTTCGTTTCGGATAAATCCGCCGTACGGAGCGCCGTACAACCCATAAACGCGCCTCTGCCTATTTCCGTAACGCTCTTAGCGAGAACTACGCTCGTCACGCTGCTGTCTTTGAACGCGAACGCCTTAATAGAGGTAAGGCTCTTAGCCGCGCTTAAATCGATAATCGAAAGTCTGGCGTTTTCGAACGCGCTCGACTCGATAGATGTAATAAGTTCGTCTGCGAGCGTGAAGTTGGAGGACGCGCCTACGTTGTTGAATTTCAAATAGAGTTTTCCGAGAATAACGCTCTCTTGTTGATACCAAGCGGTTCCCGCGAACGCCTCCGTTCCTACGGATATTATCGAAGACTTATTTCTTTCGCTACCGTTTTGTCCGTATCTTACTTCTCTTAAACCGGAATCTATGAACGCTCTGCTTCCTACGTACATGAGTTCGGCGTTAAGAACTATGGTTTCGAGATCCTCGTTGCCTTGGAATATACCGTCGTTAATTTTAACGACTCCCGCGGGTACGGTAACTTCCGTGGTCTTGGCGGTTCTGAACGCGAGCGCGATAATCTCCTCGTTATCGGGATTGGAAAGCGCGAGAACGTTCTTGCCGTAAGCGTAAGTCCAGTAACTCTTATCCTCGGAATTGACCGCAAAGTCCGCGTTTACGTTTCCTACGATGTTGAACGAGTATTTGTAAACGCCGTTCGTTAACGATTTATCCGCGATAACCGTTCTTTCTACCGAAACTACGGTGCCGTCCTTATAATATACGTCTATATAAACTACGATTTCTTCGAAGTTTTCTACAAAACCTAACTTGGTGGTAGGCTTATATTCGTTATCTTCGTTGATTATCACCGCGTCTACGTTGTCCACGTATTCGAGCGCCAAGCAACCCGCTATTATGAAACCGTTGTTAAGTTTGGCGTTTTGAAGTTGTTGCAAATACCAACCGCTACCGTAGAAAGCGTCCACGTTCGCATACAAAAGACTGCTACGCGGCGCAAACTCGATTTCGGTAAGGTTAGTTAAGCCTTTGAATACTCCGTCCTCAACGTATTCTACTCCGGAAGGAATATATATCTTTTTCAAGTGTTCGTTGAAAGTCGTGCCTTTCGTGAACGCGCCTATTTCTATCGACGTCGTGCCGTTTCCGGTCACTATCGC
>CAKRAY010000011.1 GCA_934296355.1 uncultured Clostridia bacterium | reverse complement strand
CGGAAGCGTGTGACGCTTCACCCAATCTACGCGAATTGACCGTGTATTTTAATAAGCATATAGCCGCGAATAAACTTCTATCTAAAAAACAAAAAAAGGTTTATGGTATAATACGAAATTGTGGAAATGACACTTTTCACAATTTCCCCTTAGGGAAATCGAGCAAGAGGGAAAGTCTTGCGAACTTCATTCAACGAGCGAGGTACGAGAGAGTTCCTTATTAGTCGGTACCAAGGGGGAAACAAATGGAATTACACAAAGAAAGAGGTCGCGATAACGACCTCTTTTGACTGTAATGTAATGCCCCCTTGCGACTGGTACCGTTATCTTAACGGCTTCCTTATAAGTCGGCGCTTCGGCGGTTAACAGTACGCATTAGCACAAAGGAAAAGCCGAGGTTTCGCGTGTTATTCTCATACGCGGCTATACGCTTAAACAAGAATACCGCCTATTCGCGTAAATTGGATGCAACGTCACACGTTGCTGGGTGAAGCGTCACACGCTTCTATATTGACATAAATAGATTTCACTAATATAATAGTATTAATAATATAAAACGAATACGCATACACGTACGCATATACGCATACGCGAAAGCGGTAGGGGGACGAATGATTTACGAAAACTGGATGGAGTATATAAAGGACGAAGTTAAGTTATGTCAAGCGGTAATTCCGAGCGCGCACAACGCGGGCAGTTACGGAATGAAGAAAATCGGCAAGTGTCAAAATCACGGTTTTTATAAGCAATTTCAATATGGAATAAGGCATTTTTGCGTAAGGCTCGACACCGACAAAAAGGGCAATATAGTTCTTTGCCACGGTATTACGAAAGGCGATTTGTTCGAAAACGCCCTTAAAGATTGGCAAAAAATGATAGAAAGTTCTAACGAGTTTTTTATTTTCGACGTAAGAGAGTACTATCCGCAAAAAGTTATCGGCAAATGGACTTTACGCTACCACGCCGACCCTAAAAAAGTTGACGAATTATTGGAAAAATACATTATGCCGAGCAAGTACGCTTATACGGATTGTAAAGATATTTCCGCGCTTACTATGGGCGATATCCGTAAATCGGGAAAACGTTTTATTTTGCTTAATTATAGAGAAGAATACGGCGGTTCGGTTAATTGCGAGCATATAATTCCGTGGGATAAGACCATTTACGGCAGTAAAGCGGAAGAGTTCAGCAAGCGCGCGTTGGAGATTTTCGATATGTTCCAAACCAACGGTTTATACTGGTTCCAAACGCAGCAAACGCCTAACATAGGCACGAAAATCGGGTTTAGATTTCCGGAATATCTCGATAAACGCCTTCGCCCGATTTACTATAAAATTATCGAGGGGATCGCCAATAATTCCGAATATCTAAGTAAAGCGAATATAATAAGCGGCGATTTTATGACGGAAGACTACTTGAAAGTCAGACCTATACTCATTCTTAACGTTTTGAAGAACAACGTGACGGAAGGTAGGGAAGCGGAATACGTAAAAGGATTATGGAGCGGTTCTTATGAAAGTTAAAGTTTTAGGTAAATACGGTCCTTACGGAAAAGCCGGCGTAGGCGCGGCGAGCGGATATCTTGTGCATGACGAGGGATTTAATCTTCTTCTCGATATGGGTAGCGGCGTTTTGTCGAGGCTTATCGCCGAAATCGACGTAAGGAACTTGGACGGAGTGTTTATTTCCCACTTACATTACGACCACACGAGCGACTTGTTGCCGTTTAAGTATTTATTGGAAGAAATTCCGCTTAAAGTGAAAATTTACACGCAAAAAGACGATTCGGAGTGGTATAAAATTCTGTTCGACGACCCGTTATTCGAAGTGGTGAACGTCGATAAAGATACCGTTATTAATATAAAAGGCAAAAAAATAACGTTTTACGAGATGAACCATCCCGTTCCCGACTTAGGGATAAGAATCGAGGATGAAAAAGGCGTGTTCGCGTATACGGGCGACACGCGTTATAACGAGAATTTAAAACCGCTGCTTAGCGGCGCGTCGGCGGCTATCGTAGACTGCTCGAAACCCGAAGTTTTTATCGGCGGACACATGCGCGCGGTGGAAGGCAAACGGATAAAGAAAGAGATACCGATAAAACTGCTTATCGCTTCGCACGCTTCGCCCGATTACGACCCCACGCCCGAATTCGAAGGCGTCGAGGGTATCGTTTTTGCTCGGGAGTTCGCGGAATACGATATCGAATAAAAAAAGAGGTACGCATGAAATACGAATCGTTGATTATAGGGCACGTTACCGGCGACCATAACGTAGATTACGAAGGTAAAGAAGTTTTCGCCGAGGGCGGAGCGGCGCTTTATTCTTCGGCGAGCGCATACGGAATCGGGCATAATGTAGCCGCGCTTACTTCGGTAAGCAAGGAAGACAAAGACCGTTTGAAGGCGTTCAGACTTCCCGAAAAAGACGTTTTTTGCGTTTTTAAGGACAGTTCTACCGATATGTATAATCGCTATTTTACTGCGGACAGAGAAAGGCGCGAGTCGAGATGTCCTCGTCGCGGCGGCGTAATCACGGTTGCGGACGTAATTTCTACGGGCGCGGAAAGCGAAGTTTATCACCTGGCGGGACTGCTTTACGGCGATTACGAAGACGGAATTATAGAAGCGTTATCTAAATTAGGCAAAGTCGCGGTGGACGTACAAGGTTACCTGCGCCATAGAGCGGCGAACGGAGAAATGTACTTCGAAGATTGGCAAGACAAGAAAAAACTTTTGCCTTATATCGACTTTTTGAAGACGGACGCCGCGGAAGCGGAGATTTTAACGGGAACTTCGGATAGAAGAGAAGCGGCGAAAATTCTCTATTCTTGGGGCGCGAAAGAAGTGTTAATCACGCACAATACCGAAGTTCTGGCGTACGACGGCAAGGAAATTTATACTTGTCCGATAAAAGCGAGAAACCTTTCGGGAAGAACGGGGCGCGGCGATACCGCGTTCGCGGCGTATATTACCGAAAGAAAAAATAAGAGCGCAAAGGACGCTTTACTTTTCGCGACGGCGACGGTGAGCCTGAAAATGGAAAAACCCGGCGCGTTCGACGGAACTCGCGAGGACGTCGACAAGTATATCGACGAATTTTATTCTTAACGGAGGCAAATATGATTATTACCGCGCACGGCGGGGCGTTAAAAACCGGCAGAAACACGTTGAACTTTTTCGAAACCATATACGATTACGGCGTAGACGCAATCGAAGTAGATATTCGTTTACGGGGCGACGAACTCGTTTTGGCGCATTTGCCGCACGAGGCGTGTAAAAAAGACGCGCTTACCTTGCGATACGCTTTGGAGTACGCGAAAAACAACGATTTATTCATAAATTGCGACGTAAAAGCGAAGTTTATGGTAAAAAAAGTGCTTGCGCTCGCGGCGGAAATAGGAGTAAGCGAACAGATAATCTTTACCGGTTCGGTTTCGAGAGGAGATTTGAAAAATCTCGGAGGCGGCGCTTGCGCGTATCTCAATAAGAGTTTCTTTCCGCTTGCGGCAACGCCGAAAAACGCGCCTAAAATCAAGGCGATTATCGATAAATACGCAAGTAAATACCCCGATTGTAAAATCGCGGGAATCAACTTTAACTACAAACTCGTAAGCGACGAGTTCGCCAAAGCGTGTAATGACTGCGGCGTGCGTATTTCCACCTTTACCGTCGATAACCCCGCCGAAATAGAGCGCATAGCCAAACTCGAAGCGATAGACAATATAACTACCAATATCCCCGATAAAGCGTTGTCAATATTAAACAGAGAGGTTTATATAAACAGATGAAAAAATACGACACCCTTACCATAGGTCATATAAGTTTAGATTACAATATCGATTATCTCGACAATTTGATTATCGAAGTGGGCGGCGCGGTAATTTACTCTTCCGCTTCGGCTTACGCGGGCGGGCATAAAGTGGGCGTGGTTACCAAACTCGCCGAAAAGGACAAAGACAGACTGTCCGAGTTCGTCATACCCAAAGAGGATATTTTCTATATTTCCAGCAAAAAATCGACTTCCATAAGAAATAAATATTTTACCGCCGACAAGGAAAAAAGGCAGTGTACTTGCATTTCCCAAGCCGACCCGTTTACCATAGAGGATATTCCCGACGTCGATTGCAAAATATACCACTTGGCGGGGCTTATCTACGGCGACTTCGACGGTAAACTGATTAAAGATTTGGCGAAAAAAGGCAAGGTCGCAGTAGACGTGCAAGCCTTCTTGCGCCACGCGAGCGGCGACAATACCGAAATGTACTTCGAGGACTGGAAAGAGAAGAAAGAGTTACTTCCGTATATAGACTATTTTAAGACGGACGCCGCGGAAGCGGAGATTTTAACGGGAACTTCGGATAGAAAAAAAGCGGCGAAAATTCTCTATTTCTGGGGCGCGAAAGAAGTGGTAATTACGCATAATACCGAAGTTTTGGCGTACGACGGCGAGGAAATTTATACCTGTCCGATAAAAGCGAGAAACCTCTCCGGGCGTAGCGGAAGAGGGGACACGACGTTCGCCGCGTATATCACGGAAAGGCTTAATTCTTCCGTTAGGGATTCCTTATTGTTCGCTACGGCAACCGTAAGCGCGAAAATGGAAGCGCCCGGACCGTATCGCGGCAATCGCGAAGACGTGCTTAAATACATCGCGGAGTTCTATAACGAGTCGGCGAAATAACGTAAAAAAACACGATTTTTCTATTACCGAAAAAACGCCCCGACGGGCGTTTTTTTTTACTATCGCTCGCTACAAGCAGGCGGGTAAGTATTTATTATGTAGTAAATAAGTGGGCGCGTTTCGCTTGATTTTATCGTTTGAATGTTATATACTCTTATAGATATAGCGTACGCG
Organism: uncultured Clostridia bacterium; assembly: GCA_934296355.1. Taxonomy (GTDB): domain Bacteria; phylum Bacillota; class Clostridia; order Christensenellales; family DTU072; genus CAG-1782. The sequence continues at coordinate 15,939 of CAKRAY010000011.1, read as the reverse complement.
TATAACGCGCGTGCGTTAAAGAAAAGAAATCCAATCACCCTTTATAAAGGAGTTTGAAATGAAAAAGAAAGGTTTATTTGTGGTACTAATCTGCCTTGTGATCGCTTGCAGCGTAGTGCTGTCGTCTTGTTCTCTCGTTAAGGTTAACGAAGAAAGACAGGCGGGAAGAGTTCTCGCGGACGTTAACGTGGATCTTGCCTCGTTCGGCGACGATGTTAAGGTGCTCGGCAACGACTGGAATTACAACGTAGATTTGAGCATTACCAGAAGAGAACTCATTGCGGCGGTTAATTACGTCATTAACTACTATTCGCAACTCTACTCGCAATACGGTTATCAATACAGTTACGACATAGAAACGCTTCTCGATTCTTCTCTCGAATCTTTGATTAACCAAAAGTATCAAACGGCTTACGCGATGCAAGAACTTTTGAAGAACGCCAAGGCTACGGGAAGAGATAAGTCGATGTATTGTCTTACCGACGAATATCAAAAGATTTACGGCAAGACGCTCGTACCCGAGGGAGTACTTACCGTTGCCGAAAGATACGCCGCGATCGAAGAAATCAACGAGCAATTCGAGTCGCAATTAAAAACCTATATCGAAGCGAGCGAAAAGAGCGAAAGCGATAAAGAAAAGAGCAACGCAAGCGCGAATATAAGCGAACTTTATTCCGAAGGTTATCTCATAGATTCCGTAGACGTAGGATATAAGACCGAAGAGGAAGGCAAAGTCGTCTATAAGACGGGACTTTACACTGCTGACGCCATCGACGATAACGACGATAAGACTTCCGACCTCGACGCGACCAAAATTTACGCGCGAGTTAATTTGAAGAAGGGCGACGAAATCAAAATCGTCGATATTCCGGTTGCGGCAGAAGACGTTACCGAAGCGGAAAAAAAGGACGCCGAGTTCGTCGGTAAATACGTTACCGTTAAGACGGTTACCGTTTCTTACGTCGGTAGAGTTTACGCGAAAAAGACCGAAGACAATGATACCGGTTACGAAATAAAGGCCGTTACTTCCGAACCCGTAGACTACCAACTCGTTAAACCGCGTTCTTATCCTACGACGAGCGAAGAAGAGCATAGCCACGACGTGGGCGACCTTCGTTATGTTAGCAAAGACGCATGGGCGGGCGAATTGACCGACGAAATGAAAGAACTCGTTGCGGAAATTTTCAAGCCCACTCTTAAATCGTATGCTAGCGACGCCGAAAAGGACGCTTACAGACAATTAAGAAGCACGTTCAAGAGTGGCAATATCGGCTTCGTGGAAAACGACCCCGGTAAGGATAGCGAAAACTATATTAACTACACTTACTACAACGGTTTGGAATATTACTACAAAACTCAGTTCGAAAGCGCGATTTTGACCGCGGTAGAATATGAGGTTACCGAAAGCGTTACCGTTACTCCCGACGTGATTAAAGCGGAGTACGAAGTGCTTTTAGCGAAAGACAAGGCGAAATACGACGGATTAAGTTACGAAGAACAAGTTACCAAGTTCTTCGAAGCGATTAAGACCGACCTTTCTTCCGTTTACTATTTGCCCGTAGAAGCGTTGACTTCTACAAAGTTCGAAATCAAACCTACCGACAAGGCGTATAAGGCGTTGTTCACGTTCGACGAGAGCGGAGCGGTTACCGCTTACAACACCGCTTACGTTACCGAAGACGACGGAAAGTATTACACGACTTACGCTTATAAAAACACAGATGGCACGGTTACCGTAAATATGGTTTACACCGCGCATATCTTAACGAGTTTCTCCAATATGAAAGGTTTCGACGATAGCGGAGACAAAGTTAAGAACCTAACTCTCGACCAAAGCGACGAGAAGAAGATGGAAATCTATAAGGAGTTAATCAAACTCGTCAGCGCGAATCCGCAAAAAGACGAATACGTTTCTTCCTACGATAAAGATAAGACCTATCATAAAGACGACGTTTTCGGCGAAAGTAAGACTATGGCGGAAATTCGCGAGGAAATCGAAACCGCGCTCAAAGCGGCTTACGACGAAGGCGATTACGAAACGTTCTATAAAGCGTTCACTAAGTATATGGTTATTTATAACGACGACGGCGGCGCGATTAAGAACTCCGGATATCTCGTGTCCGCGGGCAAAATGAATAACGGTTGGGCGGAAGACTTTACCGCTACTTGTTTAAGCATCTACTATAACTTGCTCATTAAAGGTAACGGAATTACCGCTTCTAAAGAAGGCGGCGTAGCCTTTGAGGACCTTACCGACAAAGCGTATAGTTTGTACGGCGAACATCTTATGTACGTTTGCTTCGCGCCTTTGTATAAAGTCAGCGTTGACGAAAAAGGCGGAATCGGAACGGACTTCGCGCTTAACAAAGCGGGCGACACGCACGAAAAGACGCTTAACGACAGTTTGCTTAAAACCGCAAAGAGCGATAAGTTCTCCGCGTGGAAGAAAGAAATAAAAGACGAAGCGATAAAGAACGCGACCACTCGTAACGAGAAGAACTACAAGATCGTCGTTAACGACCTCAAAGACTAATAAGAGCGAGTTAGGTTCATTCCTTAACCTCGCAAAAATATTGCGGTAACGTATTTTAAGGCGTACCGCAAGTTACGAAAGAACATAAAGAAAACGGCTTTTAAGAAGCCGTTTTCCGTTCTAAAAAGGGAATTCAAACGGTACTCGGAGTCCGGGCAAATTAAGTAAGCAAAGCGCGCCGAGTTTCGCTCGCTCCGCCGCTACGCAAATATATTGTTGACAATGGGATAAATTAGTAGCATAATTAAAAAGAGGAAACATCGAAAATAGGAGGCCTTATGAAGAAGAAGATTATCCTTATTATAATAACCGTTCTTATGGTAGTCGTTTTGGCTGCGGCATGTATAGGCTGTTCGAGCGGCAAAGATTCCGTGCCGGGCGGGTCTTATCCCGAAAAGGACAATAGCAGTTCTATGAGGGACAATGAAGAGTCGATAGTCACGACGACCGATAGGTTAGTGGTTTACTACGTAGACCTCACGCTAAGCGTAGACGACGACGGCGAGCAAATTAAAGCGATAAAAGCCAAACTCAAAGAAGTCGGCGGTTACGAGGCGAGTTCTTACGCCTCCGGTTCTCGCAGAGGTTACTATTCGTATACGTTCAAAGTTCCTACCGAAAAATTAGACGAGTTCGTGAACTCGATAGAAAGTAACGGCAACGTGACCGATAAAACCGTACGCACCGAGGATATAACCGATAATTACACCGTTTGCGCGGCGAAAAAGAAGGCGTTGCAAGAACAATACGATTCGCTTAAAGCAATGCTTGAAGGCGAATTGACGGTCGAAGAAAAATTAAAAGTCAACGAGCAACTTATGAATATTGCCGCCGAACTCGATAAGTACGATACCATTATGTCGAATTATAAGAACAAACTCGATTATAGTACGGTAAACGTATATATCTATCAAAACGACGAATACGCCGAGCCGTCTTATTGGGATAAACTCGGTAACGTTTTATCCGGAAGCGCGGGCAGCGTAGGAACGGTATTCGGTTATATCTTTATGGCGATAGTGGCGGTTCTTCCGTATTTCGCGATTCTTTGCGGCTTGTTCGGTTTATACGTGCTGATTAAAGCGATAGTTTGCAAAGTCAAGAAAAAGCCGTTCACGCTGTTCAAAAAACACGTGAAACGCCCGAATAGGGACGAGTATTTAGCGCGTAGACAACGCAAAAACGCCGCTTCGAACCAAACCCCGTCCGTCGCGCCCGAAAGAACCGCGCCCGAAAGTACGGAAACGAAACCGAACGACGAAACTAAACCGCAATAATCCTTATTTAATAAATAATAATATTATTAAGTACGCCGCCGCAAAAACTTTGCGGCGGCTATTTTTTATGTGTCCCATAAACGACACAGTACGCTATTGACGAGTGAGCGGCGATAGGGTATAATGAATTGAAAAACGTAAAGAGGAGCGAAAATCGAGATGTCGAAAAGCGAAAATCAAAAATTAAAGCCGCTGGTACTTATGGAAATACTGCGTATGCACAGCGACGAGGACCACCCGCTATCCACGAACAAGATAATACAAATGTTGTCGGAATACGGTATAGAAACGGGTAGGAAAGCGCTTTACGACGATATACGCTTGTTAAATTCCTACGGTTACGAAGTTCTTTGTCAAAAAGCAAAGACTAATCTTTACTACGTCGTCGACCGCAAGTTCGACGTGGCGGAACTCAGACTTCTTATGGACGCCGTGCAGGGGGCGAATACCATTACCGAAAAGAAGACTGCCGAACTTACCTCGAAAATCGCCGATTTGGCGGGTTTTAATCGCGCGCAAATTTTAAGAAAAAACGTTGTGTTCGCCGACACCGCAAAACACAGTAACGAAAGCATTTTCTATACGATAGACACCATAGACAGGGCGCTTAACGAGGGTAAAAAAGTAAGTTTCGTCTATTTCGACTTGGACAGTCACGGCGATAGAGCGTATAGAAAGAACGGCGATAGGTACGTCGTGAACCCCGTAGCGATGGTATTTAACGACGGCAGATATTACCTCACCGCGTATAACGATAAGTATCTCAATTTGTCGAATTACCGTATCGACCGAATGGACAGAGCGGAAATGCTCGAAGAAACGAGAACGCCCGCCGATTGCGTAAAGGATTTTAACGTCAATAAGCATAGGAAGCAGGCTTTTTCTATGTTCGTAGGCGAACTTACAAGAGTTACTTTCGCAATAAATAAAAGCATTCTCGACGTTATTTTCGATAAATTCGGAGAAAAAACCAAGTTTATAGCCATTGACGAGAACACTTATAAGTTCAGCGCGCAAGTGCAAGTAAGCAAGGCGTTTTTCGGTTGGCTGGCGGGTCTCGGCGGCAATATAAAAATAATCGCTCCCACTCCGGTGGCAAGCGATTACGTTAATTATTTAAGCGAAATAGTTTCGGCGTATAATCAAAGCGACGATTAACTGCGGGAAAATCAATAAAAATTATCCCTGCCGAAAAGGTAATCAAGCGAAACTTCGTAAAAGTTTGCAATCATAACGAGAGTGTCGTAGTCGGGGCAACTCGTGTTGTTCTCATAACGAGTATAGTTCACTCTTGCGATACCTAACGCGTCGGCAACTTGTTTTTGCGTAAGTTTACGGTCGGTTCGTAATTGTTTAAGAGCGTTTCCTATTGAATTTACCATAGATAAAATTATACAATATTATTATAAAATAACCTATAATGTTCATCAAATGAACATTGAATTTTACGAAAAAATTTTTTTTCGCGGGCGATAAACGACACGCGTGGAGAAAGCGTACGCGCGTTGCCGTTAACAAATCCGATTAAACGCGATTACGTTCTATTTTCACGCAGCGGGAAATAACGTCGGCGTAGGAAAAAGAGTTTATCTCGCCGTTTTCTTTGCGTACGGTAAAGATATTCGGATAGGCGTTTTCGAGAATGCCTTCGATAAGTTCTATTTTATTTCTGCCGCGGTTTACTTTCAGTTTTACTTTAAGTCCAGTAAGTAAGCGCACGTCTTCCATGGCACGTCCTTTCGTTATTTGAATGTCACGCATTCTGTTTACCCCTTCGTTTAGTATGCGGGCGGCAACGAGCGGGCGTTGCGTCCGAGTGAATTATTGCCCGTTTAATTAAGTTTTAGTCATATTCTTTTCGTTAGGCTAATATCGTGTAATAAGAACAATCGGGAGTGTTATAGAAATATGGAAAACAAAGTTTTGGTAAATGCTAATTCCAAAGAAATAATAAGCGGAGCGCTATTTCAAGAAACGTGCGAAGCGGAGCGTAAACAAAACGAACGTATCTTAGGCGTGACGGCAAGAAGTTCGGTAGCGGGATACGAAGCGTTGAACGGAGAATTCAGAGTCACGATTAAGACGGTTTTCCGTATAGTCAAGCATAGCGAAGAGGGCTATGACGTAGAAGAAAAAGAGACCGAGAGCGTAAGGTCGATAAGCGATAAACGCATTACGCCTATGAGTAAGGCGTACTTGTTCGCGTGCGTAACCGACGTCAATACGTCTAGCGGCAATCCTATGGGCATTAAAGCCTCGGTAGAAATTAACGGCTGGTTTATAAGAGAAAGAAAAATCGAATTGTTCGACAAGAACGCCGAAGGAGTTTATTGTAAAACCACCTCGCTTAAAGTGCAGAGCGTATCGCCGCTTAGCAACTACGACTATACGCTTTCTTACACCGACGAAGCGCGTATGCCTATCGAGAGAATAATCGACTGTTATGCGGAAACAACCGTTTCGGGTGCCTATCCTTCGGACGGAAGTTACCGAATCGAGGGCGAGGCGAATATAAAGGTGCTTGCGCTCACCGACAATAAACAGTTCTTAACGCAAATGTATACGCATCCGTTTTCGGTGGAAATAGCCGACGAACTCGTTACCGCCGACTCGAAAATCGACGCTCGCGGCACGGTAAAAGGGTTTAGGTGCGACGTTACCGAAAGCGACAAGAGAGTTATCTTGTTCGACCTCGACGTGAGATTTTGCGGCACGCTCGTGACCGAAACGGAAATAGAAGGCGTGGTGGACGCGTATTGTAAGAGTAAAGAAACTTCTCTTTCCGTCAATAAAGAAGTTTTCGACGTATCGTTCTGTATCCGTAGCGTAAGAGAAAAAGCGGTAAGTACGGTTAATCTCGATAACGTGCAAGAAATACTCGGTTCGCTTACTCCGTTAGTAAGCGCGGGCGTAACGGGTTCCGACGGCGCGATCACGGTAGAGGGCGTAGTTTCTTCCACCGTTATATACTTAAGCGAAGATAACGCAATTCGCGCGGTGGAAACGGAAACTCCGTTCTTGTCGGTAATAAACGGCGAGTTCTCGTGCGATAATCTTTTGACTCCGGAAGTTTCGGTGACCAACGTGACTACGCGTATAAGAGGTGGAAAGGATATAGAAACGACCACCGAGTTACTAATAACCGTACGCGGCATAAAGAGAACTACCGCCGAAGTGGTATCCGACGTGGTTATCGGCGCGGACAAAGAAGAAGACGATTACGCGATAAGTTTGTATATAGTTCGTCCGGGCGAATCGCTTTTCGACGTCGCTAAGGCAATGAACAGCGACGAAGAATCGATAATGAAGCAAAATCCCGAATTGGCTCTACCTATGCAAGGCGGGGAGAAAGTAATCTTTTATAAGGAATTACCCTACGAAATAGCGTAACGAATAACCTATTTATTTGTAAACTTATACAAGCGTAGACGGCGATTTATCGACGCCTACGCTTTTTGCGTATGCTTTTTTAATAACAACGTAAACGTTACGCATACTAACGATAATATGAAAATAGAAGAAAAGAAGAAGAGTGGTAAAAAAACGAACGGCGAGTTTAGTTGGGGATTACTTCTTTTCGCTTTGCTTTTTATCGCCACGGGGGTATGCTTGGTGGCGTTTCCCGAACAGGCGTTAAGTAAAGTGATATTAAGTATAGGAATCATCTCCGTCGTTTTCGCAATAGTAACGGCAACGCTCGCTTTGGCGGCAAGGAAGTACGACGGGGTTTTCTTTTTAAGACTTTTAGGCGCGATATGCGCGTTGTTTGCGGGAATTTTCTTACTGGTTAAGCGTAACGACGACGCGCTCGGCTTATTGTCGGCGTTTATCGGTCTTATAATCATCGTGGACGGTTCGTTCAAGTTGCACACTTCCGTGCTTTCTCGAAGATATAAAGTTCCGATGTGGTGGATAATGCTTATCTGGGCGACGGTTTGCGTTGCGGGCGGTTTTTACGTCGTGAAATTCCTTCCGAGCGGGGCGCAAAACGTGCGACTCGTATCTATAATAACGGGAATAGTAACCATTCTCGACGGCGTGCAGAATTTTGCGGCGGCGTTTTATTCCCGCAGCGTGGAAAAGCGTAGAAAGGAAGAAATTCTCGCTTCGGAAAAAACGGAAAGTTAATAAAAACGCGTTAAAGCGTTACCGTAAGTCAAGGCTGTTTTCGCGCGCGACCGCCCATTCGTACGGCCGCATGTATTCCCCGTTATACGACGTGTTTTTTCCGTCGAGATAGTCCCAGAGGTCGCAAGAGCAGTACTCGGTTCTTAGATTTATTCTCGCTCTTTTTACGTCGAGAATATGCGCGACGCGATAAGATTGCAAAGTAAGTCTAAGACGGCAAACGGCGTCGCGGTAGAGTTTTTTCGATAAATCCAAAGGTTTTTCGCCCCATAAACAAGTTATCGCTTCTTCCATGGTCAAGGTTGCGCCGCGTTTGTCTACGAGCAACGCGAGGAGTTCTTTGCTCTTGGCGCGGGCAAAATCGACTACGGTCTTGTTCACGTAGCAGTCGAAGTGCGAAAACGTATTGAAGTAAACGCTCGGCGCGGAGTCGTTAAGGAGTTTTTGTAAAATACCGTTCAACATGCGCTCGTCGTAAGGTTTGTAACAAAACGCAAAGAAGTTATTGCCGAGTTCGGCTTTTATTTTATCTTCGTTTTGAGCGTAGCCTGTAATGAACACGACTTTTATTTCCGGATTTATTTCGATGAACTTTTTGGCAAGGTCCACGCCGTTAATAGAAGGCATTACAATATCTAAAAAAACTGCTTTGCATAGGTTGTTTTTCGCGAATTCCAACGCTTTGTCGATTTGCGACGAAAACATATTCGCCGTTATTTCGGCGTTGTCGAGAATATGCGACGAGAAAGTCAAAAGCGGAGCGAGTTCGTCGTCGACTACGATTACGTTCATAGCGCCTCCTTAAATACGTTATTTTTTGTTTTCGGAAATGCGATTTTTATTTGCGTGCCTAATCCGGGCTTGCTTTTCGTTTCCACCGTGGCGGACGCGAGAATACGCAGTCTTTCGGCGGCGTTTTTCAGCCCCACCGAGCCGGGTTTAATGTTTTTCGGGTCGAAACCCACGCCGTTATCGTTGATTTCCACATAATAGTTATCGGCAGTTTCGTAAGTTTTTATCTCTATGTATCCGTCGGGTTTTTCGTCTATGCAAGAGTATTTGAATGCGTTTTCGATGAACGGTTGCAGGCTGAGAACGGGCAGAAAGAATTCCACGTCCATACAGTCGAGCAGCACGGTTATCGGCTTTTCTCTACGCAAGTTTTCGAGTTCCACATAGTTGTTTATGTTTTCGAGTTCGCGAGAAAAAGGCACGTTACCGAGTTCGCGTGAATCTACGTTGGCGCGGAGATGCTTGGAAAAAAGCGTAAGCGCGCGGCTTCCGAGCGCGGTGTCTTTTTCGTATGCGGCTTGAATACAAGCGAGGCAGTTGAACACGAAGTGCGGTTTTATTTGCGATTTTAACGCTTCCGCAAGCACGGCGTCGCGTTCACGTTCGGTTTTAAGCGCGTTTATTACGGCAAGCGAGTTTTCCACGGAAATACTTCTGTATATTATTATGACGCTCGCTATCACGGGTAAAAGCACGAAAGAAATACTTTGTTCAAGTCCCGCTATCGTGACGTTCATAAGGTCGAACTGCGTGCATAACACGAACAGCGCGGACGAAACGACGAACAACCCGTAAAGCGCGCTCCTCACGTTACCGCTCGGTCTGTTATAAGATACGGGAACAATGAAATATACGAGTTCCGCTACGACTATCAGCGGCGCGGCTATTTGCGCGAAAGTTCCCGCCAGCGTATAGTAAAGTATTATCGCGGTAGTAGTTACGGCAAGCATGATAAGTAGGGTGACTTTTACTTTTTTCACGGCGCCTTTCCGCGCGAAATGGCATAGTAAAGAGAAACAAAGCGCGACGTCAAGGAAGAAGTTCACGTCCGTTACGGAGTTGTACGTATTAAGCCGCATAAAGGCGAGCAACCGCCAGTAAACGGCGATTGAGAATACCGTAAGCAGCATTACGGAAAGCATAACTAACGAAAACGAGAAATCTCGCCTGTTGTGCGCCAAGCCGAAATTTATGATGAAAGATAACGCGAACAAGGCTATTACCAAGCCGAGAACGATGAGTCCGAAATTGTTCGTGAACACCGGCGAAGCGGGCGAGGTGGTTTTCGTAGACAAGGTAAGGCGCGGCGGAGAAGTTAAGCCGCCCTCGCGCGACGAGGACACTTCGAACACCACGACGAGCGGTGAAGTATCTTTTACGTAATAAACTCCCGTGTATTCCGCTTCGCCGTTCGACTTGCAGTTGCCCGTTTTGTTACGCGTGCCGTATTTATAAACGAGTTCTCCGTTGACGTATCCGTAACACGCTCCGACGAAGTTGTTGTTAAGGAAGTAAATCGGCGTGCCGACTTTTAACCCTTTTACGATAACCCTGTACGAGGAATAGCCAGCGGAAGAGAGCCTTTTTCCGTCGATAACCGTGTCTTTATAGTGATGGGGAACGTTGACGATAGCGTCGGGCGCGCCTTGATAGCTTTCTTCCACTATCCATTTGTTATAGAAAAACTCGTACGTGCCGAACATGTGCTGTTTCAAGTACTTATCGTCCGTGTCGTAACCGGTGAAATCGAGAACGCAGTTTTTTATATCCGGCAAACCTTGTTTTTCGTTCATCGTGTTTTTGCATAAAACGAGTCCGAGAACGGCGGCGACCAGTATCAGTACCGCGCCGAGAGTAGCGACGAAAGTAACGACGATTTTCTTCTTTTCGATATCGGGCATAACAAAACTTTTTTCTCGTTTCACGCGCATATTATAGCAAAAAATGTAGATTGTTACAACGCAAAAAAAAGAAAATCCTCTTTTTGGCGCTTTTTTTCGGATTCGGAATCGATAAATTCACGCTTTGTTGGCGCTTCGGGTAATATAATTAGTTCGTTATATAAATAATGGGTTTCCATATAAAAAATTTTTATTTGTTTAAGGAGACAAAATATGAAAAAAAACGGAAAAATTTTTGTTACTTTCGTATTGTTGTTGACGCTTGCCGTTATATCGGTCGCGCTGATTGCGTGTAAGGATAAAGGCGGCGGCAATTCGGCTTTTAACGGTAAGTACTATTTGTACGAAGACGGGAAGTTGGATAAGAGCGAGTTTTTCGAACTTATCGACGGTAAATGGACGGACGAAGACGGCGCAAGCGGAACGTTCGTTTCGGAAGGAGAAAGCGTAACGTTTTATGCGTCCGTTTCCGACGAGAACGTGGAGTTGTGTTCGGGTAAAATCGCCGATTACACGCTGACGATTACCGTAGGCGGAATAACGAAAGTATTCAAAATAGACGCGGGCAACCTACCTTACGACGAGGAAACGAAATTGCAAACGCCCGCGGTGCAAGCGACCGCGACGGAGATAAAGTGGACCGCCGTGGCGGGCGCGCAAAAATACGAGGCGATAATAGACGGGGAGAAGCAAGAACTCGGCGCGGACGTGACGAGCATTGCGGTAACCGACCCCGAAGTGGGCGAGCATAAAGCGAGCGTAAAAGCCAAGGCGAAGAAAGAAAAATACGATTCCGATTACGGAGAAGCGAGTTATACTTTCGATTTGTTCGCGTCGGGCAACGGCACGAGCGCAAAGCCGTACGGCTTAAAAACCGCGGCGCACCTCGCTAACATATCGTATTTTCCGAGCGCGAATTACGTCGTGAAAAAGGATAACGAGTTTTCCGGCGCGACGCTGACCATAGAAATGCCGCAAAAGAGCGATAAAGCGAACGAAAAAGTCGCTTTTTCGGGTACGATAAAAGCGGAAGAGGGCGCGACGCTCGACGGGGTTGTATTAAGTAAGAAATTGTTCGATTTGGCGGAAAACGCAATTCTCGACGGAGTGAAGATAACCAACGCGGAATTCGAAGGAAATCTCGAAGCGGTTATCGGAAAAAACAACGGAAAAATGCTTAACTGCGAACTCAGCGGCAAGTTTACCGGCGACGACGCGTATTCGACCGCCGCTTTTGTACAAACGAACGCCGGCGTGATGGAAAACTGCGTTTTCAAAGCGACTTCGGACGGTTTCGTAACGGCGATATATGAAAATAAGGGGGAAATAAAAGGTTTCCGTTCCGCGGTGACTCTCGCCGCGGACAATACGGACGAAGAGATTAAGTCGACTTGTATCGGGTTAAAATACGGCATGATTTGCGCTTACAATTACGGCGTTATCGACGGCGCGACGGTTAGCGGAGAAATGACGCTTAATCTCGTTTACGAAGGGAACGCGCTTTACGGTAGCGGCAGTTCGTCGGCGGCTATCGCTACGGCGGTAGGCGAAAACTACGGCGAAATAAAGAAAAGTTTTTCGAGCGCGAGCATCAAGGGTACGATTTACGATAAATACGATACGATAAGCGCGGCGGGTTTTGTCGGCGCGACAGATAACGGGTATCAGACGAGCGGACTTATAACGGAATGCGGCTTCGGCGGCGAGTTCGAACTGACCGTCGACAGACAATCGGGACAAGTCGTTATCGGCGGTTTCGCGGCAAGAATTTTGGGCGGAACAATCGAGCATTGTTTGAGCGAGTCGGAAACGACGGTTATATGCAAAACTTTCGACCCCTCCACTTTCGGCTGGAGCGCGGCTTCGGGCAAATACGGCGGTTTCGCGGGAATAAACGCGGACGGCGAGATAAAAGACAGTTTCGCTTGCGGTTTGAACATTACCGACAAACCGGGCGATTCGAAATGGCGCGCCGACGATTTCGGAATAATCGTCAACGACGGACGTAACGAATCCTGCTTTACGGCGAAAAGCGAAAAGATAACTTTAAGCGAAGAATTTTGGTTCACGCCGAAAGACAGAAAGCCTTTGTTGCTCGCGTTTAACGAAGTGGGAAAAATCACCGATTCGCTCGTACTTTCGAGGAACGGTAACGTTCTTAGTTGGAACGAAGTCGATGGCGCGGACTATTACGAATATACGGTAGACGGAAAAACTTTCTATACCGAAGATACGTCGGCGACCGTCGTTTTCGAAGCGGGCGGCGTAGTAACCGTCAGCGTTCGTCCTTGCTCCTATACCAAGCGTTCGGGCGAAGCGGCAGTCGTTAACGTTAACGTGAAAACGGTTAAGTTTACCTTCGTTAAAGATGGCGAACCCGCCGAAGAAACGTTTAGAATAGGCGAAGGCGGCGTTATTACCGTAAGCGATTTTAACGCGAGCAAGACCGGACATACTTTCGCGCATTTCAAAACGGAAAATAAAACGTACATGAGCGGAGATACGATTACGGTAACCGAAGATATGACTTTGGAAGCCGTATTCGTGATTAACGAGTATAATTTATGCGTCGTGTTCAAAGACGACAGAAGTAACGAGAAGACGGTTGTCGAACGCCGAGAGGAGTACGGCGCGGTTTTAGAACTCCCCGAACCCGTGCTTGACGGCTTAGACCCAAGCGGTTACGTTTTCGTGGCGTGGGACGCGCAAGGATATGAAAATATGCCCGCAAGCGATTTGACGGTGTACGGAATATTCGAGATTAAAAAGTTCTCGGTCAGGTTAATGCCGAACTACGACGATTTGCCGGCTTCGAGCGTCGTGGGGGTTTACTATAACGAGCAAGCGCGCGTCGCTTCTCTCGGCGCGCCGAAACGCGCGGGTTATAACTACGAAGGCGCGTATAAAGAAGCCGAATGTCTGACGCCCGCGACCGACTTTATAATGCCGGCTGCCGACGTAACTTTTTACGCTAAGTGGCAAATTATAGATTACGCGATTACGGTAGAGAAAAACGGCGGAGAATGTGAAGAAATTCCTTCGTCGTACAGAGTTACCGACGACGAAATAGTTTTGCCTACGGCTACGAAGAAAGGATATACGTTTAACGGTTGGATTTTAGACGGAGGAGAAACGGTAACGAGTATCTTGCCCGAGGAAACGGTAAAAGACGTTTTGCTCACGGCTTCGTTTACGGTAAACAAATACAATTTGACGTTAAACACGACCGGCGACGGAGTGAGAAACGGCACTTGCAACGTTACGTTCCATTACGGTAAACCCGGTTATCCTTTTAATAGTAAAGAAACGATAACCGTAAACAGAGGAGAAAAGGTCTTCGCGCCGAAGCAAAGTTCGTATTCGAGGGCTATTATCAAAGGTTGGTATACCGCGGATAAGTACGAAAAGTATTCTTCCCGCTACGACGAAACGGGCTATTTCGATTTTAATTCCACGCCTATTTACGACGACCTCGATTTATATCTCGGCTGTACGAATATCGATTCGCGCGTGTACGACAAGTACAACGCTTATAAAACTTCGTCGCAAGATTACGGCAGCGTAGGCAAGGAATACGGCGTCGTTTGCGACAGCGTCGACGATAGAGGGTTGAACGCGCGGAAGTTACGCGCCAAGTTCATTACGGGTATGAATCCGGGCAATAACGCTAACTTGACGGACTTTACTAAAGATTTCAAAATCGTCGTAACGACCCAACAGGCTTCGGGCGCGGGCGATTACACTAATCTCGGTTCGCGTTTTACCGCCAAAGCCGTTAACCTGTCTACGAACGAAACTTATAAGTTTACGATTAATAGATTACCCAACAACGCCGCGTCGGTAGGACACCACTATTACGTAATGTCGCTTAAAAACAACGCGAATTACAGTTATAAAACGCTTAAATGCGGTACGGCATACGCAATCGAAATAGACTGCCTTAAAGACGACTATATAGAATCCGTTCAAATTACGCACAAGGCTGAACCGTACGTTTATAAGGGTTACGGCTCGGGCGATTTGTACGCGGGAAACAAAGAAGTTACGTTCGGCGAGGCAATAGGGGAATTACCCGTTTTGAGTAAAACAGGATATACGTTCGACGGATGGTATAAGGGCGAAGAGAAAATTACCGAAGAAACCGTCATGACTTACGATGAAGATATCGCGATTAAGGCAAAGTTCACTATAATCAAATGTGCGGTCGAGTACGAAATGAACGGCGGTACGCCGAAGATAGAGTATCCTACCGAGTACGACGCGGAAAATCCGATAATTTTGATTAACGGCGATATGCAACCCGAAAAAGAGGGATACGTGTTTATCGACTGGTATACCACTCCCGACTTCCGAGACGGAACGAGAACGGGCGGCGTATCGTATAGGAACGCTCCGAACGGTATAAAACTTTACGCGAAGTTTGAAAAGCAATATACGCTTTCGTTCGTCGTACCCGAAGGCGTGAAGGCGATAGAACCGCGAAAACTGTTATACGACGCGGCGGTTTACAACTTGCCGACGCCGACGAAAGAGGGTTACACGTTCGACGGATGGTACTTGGATAGCGAGTTTACGAATAAGGTTACCGGAACGTTCCGTATGCCGAAGTCGGACGCCACGTTGTACGCGCGTTTTGTGAAGAACGAAACCGAAACGGCAACAGAGTAAAAAAAACGATAAAAATTCCGCGTCGCAACGGTCGATACTGCTGTTTCGGCGCGGATAAAAACAAATTGGCGATTTTTTTCTTTCAAACTATTGCCAAACGGCAAGATTTCCGCTATAATTTAAGCGCATAAAAGAACCAATGGGGTTATGGCGCAGTTGGTAGCGCGCTTGAATGGCATTCAAGAGGTCAGGGGTTCGAACCCCCTTAGCTCCACCATTTACATAAATAGCCACGGAAGTTATCCGTGGCTATTTATGAAATCGAAACAAATCGAGGGTTCGAACGGGCGGATAAAGCGACAATCCGGTGAATTGCCGCCCGCCCCGGCGTGAAAGGCTTGCCGCGAGAGCGGGAAGTGCCTAAGAATTTAGGCAGGGCAACGCCCCCGGAGCGAACCCCCTTAGCTCCACCATTTTCATAAATAGCCACGGAAGTTTCCGTGGCTATTTATGAAAATCGAAACAAATCGAGGGTTCGAACGGGCGGATAAAGCGACAATCCGGTGAATTGTCGCCCGCCCCGGCGTGAAAGGCTTGCCGCGAGAGCGGGAAGTGCCTAAGATTTTAGGCAGGGCAACGCCCCCGGAGCGAACCCCCTTAGCTCCACCATTTTCATAAATAGCCACGGAAGTTTCCGTGG
>CAKRAY010000010.1 GCA_934296355.1 uncultured Clostridia bacterium | reverse complement strand
AAGTTTATTCGCGGCTATATGCTTATTAAAATACACGGTCAATTCGCGTAGATTGGGTGAAGCGTCACACGCTTCCGATGCAACGGGCGTACGTTGCTCACACGATTCCGATGCAGTTTTATTACTCGTCGTCCGGTTCTTGTTGTTTCGTTTTCGCGCCGAGCGAGTCGAGTTTATATTTTCTCACGTCCGAAGTGCCGTCTTCGAGCGTTATTCTTACGTTACACTCTTGTCTGAGAATATCGTTGCTTACTACCGTGCCTTCGCCGTCGGGAGTAGTCACGGTGGAATTAACTTTGGGCATTTTTCCGTAAACTTCCGCGTAATAGTCGTTTTCGAACTTCAAGCAACACATAAGTTTTCCGCAACAACCGCTTATTTTCGTGGGGTTAAGGCTAAGCCCTTGTATCTTCGCCATTTTTATGGAAACTTTTTCGAAATCTCTTAAATAAAGCGTGCAGCAACACGGTCTTCCGCACGACGCCAACGCGCCGCGCATTTTTATATCGTCGCGTTCGTAGATTTGTCGCAGTTCTATTCTCACGTGAAACACGGAAGCCAAGTCCTTGACGAGTTCGCGGAAGTCGATTCTGCCGTCTGCCGTAAAATAATAGACTATTTTTTGTCTGTCGAACGTATATTCCGCGTCGACGAGTTTCATATTCAAGTTATGCGCGTTGATTTTTTCGTGTCCGACGCGCATTAGGTGTTCGCGTTTTTCTAAGTTTTCGAGATGGCGTTTTTCGTCTTCGAACGTCGCTTTACGCGCCACGTCTTTGAGCGGAGCGACGATTTGCGACTCGTCTACTTTGTGATTCTCTTCGACGATTTTTCCGTATTCCAAACCGCGAGCGGTTTCGGTAATTACTCCGTCGCCTTCCTTAAAAACTATATCTTTTGGTGAAAAGTAGTATACTTTGCCGGAGTTTTTGAAACGAACTCCGACTACGGTTATTTCTTTTGCCATTTGTATTTAGCCTCCAATATGCCGAACAATAGCGTACCCGTAACGTTGTACGCGCTTACGTTGGCGTTAAGTTGTATTCTTGCCTCGTTGACGAGGGCGAGCGCATTGCTTACGCTCTCGGGTAGATACCCTTGTTTTATCTCCGACAAATCGTATTCTCTGTCCACGTTGTATAACGGTACTTGCGCGTTCGTGACGAGTTTCATTACGTCGGATAATATTATTTCCATAAAATCGAGCGTCAAAAGTATGTTGTCTTTAGAGAAAATCTCGTCGCCGACAAACTCGGGTATTTGCGACGATTTCTTTAACGCGCACATTACTTTGAACGTTCTGTCGTATTGTTTGCGATAGCCGTCTTCTACCGAATAGCGTAACGCCTTAGTGTAGTTTCCGAGCGCGAACGAAGCCGAAACCGCCGCCGTTTGTTCGTCAACGCCCTCTTCGACGAGTTCTTTACGTATGTCTTCCGCGGAAAGCAAGTCTAAGTAGAACTTTTTACCGCGCGACTTGATCGTGCCGAGAAGTCCGCCTTCCGTCGCCGCCATAAGTATTACCGTAAGATACTCCGGCGGTTCTTCGTAGGTCTTCAAAAACTTGTTTTGCACAATCGGGGACATCTTTTCCGCGTGGTCGATAACTACCATTTTTCGCGTGCCTACGACCGGATTGTTCATTATTTTTTCGTTAAGGTCTTCCATATCGCGCACGCCGAACTTGTCTTGCGCGTTCACTTTCAAAATCTCTACGTAGTCATCGTTAAGAATACTCTGACAAGTCTTGCACTCGCCGCACGCGTTCTTGCAAAAAACGCTTATCGCCGCAAGTTTATAAAACGCCTCTCTCAGTTCGTCGTCTTCGCTGAAAACAATATAAGCATGGCTAAGTTTTCCGCTTTTTACGTCGGATAAAAATCTCTTGTATGCGGAATTTTTCTTAACCAAATCGAAATTCATTTTATTATTCCTTTGCTCCTAAGCGCCTCGACGATTTTCACCGCGGTCACGAGTTTGTCCTCGTCGGGTACTATTCGTATATAGCGTTCGTTTTTTTCCGCAAGCATTTGGAATCCCTTATAAACCGCGCTGTGGAACGCGTCGGCTTCCTTTTCCAATCTGTCGTTTTCGATGACGTCGCCGCTCCGCCTACGCCAACTCTTCGTCGGGTCCATATCTATGAAAACTATCGCGTCGGGCAAACAGTTTTGCACGGCGTAGGCGTTATACGCAAGCACCTTTTCTTCCGTGAGTCCGCGAGCGTAGCCTTGATACGCCAAAGAACTGTCTAAATATCTGTCGCATACCACGATGTTGCCTTTCTCTAACTCCGGCTTAATAAAATTCTCTATATGCTCCGCCCTTTGCGCCGCAAACAAAAGCGACTCGCAATCGGCGCACATCGGCTCGGTAAGAATCAGCCTGCGAATTTTTTCGGCAAGGGGCGTGCCGCCCGGCTCGCGCGTAAAAACCGCTTTTTGCTCCGTTCTTTCCAAATATTCTTTCAAAAGTTCGAGTTGCGTGCTTTTGCCTACGCCTTCGCCGCCCTCGAATACAATAAACTTACTCAATTCGGTCTTTCTCCTAAGTTTTTTCTCTAACTAAATTATTTTAACACATAAACGGCGCCGTTTTCAAGTCCGAACGCGTTGGTCGCGCAATTTTTATTGCAAAATAGGTCGATAACTTCCTCGGTAACGACTTCTCCGGCATAAACGAGCGGAACTCCCGGGGGATAGAACCCGATTTCGGCAAACGCCCTCCTGCCCTTAGCGTCTTTAACCGCGATACGTTCCGCCTCGCCGCCGAAAAACAACTTCACGGGCGTAACGTGCTTGGTAAACGGAAAAAGTTTTCCTTCGTAAAGCGGCAAATCTTTCGCTTCGTTCAACGCTTCCGCAAGCGGCTTCAAATACTCCGCGTTGTATTTCGTAACTATAAGAACGACTTTCGATTCGTAACTCATCTCCGCTACGAACCCCTTTTTTTCGAGATACTCGCTTACTTTAACTCCGTCGTACGGCGACGAGATTACCACTCGCGAAAAGTCGTCGTTATCTTCCGCTCGAAAACCGTTCCTCAGCGCGCCCTTAAACTCCGCTACCTTACGCTTGATGTCTAAGTAAATACGTTCTCCGTCTACGCTAAACTCGTTTACGGCGCGTTCTATCGTGCATAACGTGACGAACGACGGGGAAGTGGTGTGGGCGAGTTTTCTATATAAAAGCGCCTTGTCAAAGTAGCGTTTCTTCACGCAAAGCACGCTCCCGCCCGTAGCAACCGGTAGGGTCTTATGTAGACTTAGGATAACCAAATCGCCGTATTCGGTTGCCGAATCGGGCAATTCATTACTAAACGCAAAATGGCTTCCGTGCGCGGAGTCTACGATGAGCGTCCTGTTCTTTATCGTTTCTCTTATCTTTTTTAAGTCTAAACAATTACCGAAATAGTCGGGAGAAGTGACGATCACCGTCTTTACGGAGTCGGGCAAAACGAGATTATCGGCGGTATCGACGTGGTAGCAGTTTACGCCGAAAAGTCGCATGGCGTTGTAGACCGAAACGTGCGCTTTGCCTATAATCAAGAAGTCGCCGTCGTCCTTGGTCGCGTAAACGGCTTGATGCACGTTATGGGTTGCGCCCTGCGTAGAAATAAAACAAGCCTCCGCGTTATATACGGAAGCCAGTTTTTTTTCTAAGTCTATAATCTTCCCGCAAGGATAAATCAGATTATCAGTGTAGGAAAGTTCCGTCACGTCGCAAAAAGAGAATACGTCGTCGAGTTTACCGCCGTGTCCCGGAGTATGAAATCCGATTTTTTTCGAGTTTCTTATAATACTCTCGGTAAGACCTTCCTCTTTATACGAAGTCATAGATTATTTCGATATTTCGCGAATTTCCAACACTACTTCGCCGCCGGGGGTTTTAGCCTTTACGACTTCGCCCGCTTTGTGGCCGTGTAAAGCCTTGCCGATGGGGCTGGTAATGCTGATTTTGTTATTGAACACGTCTACTTCCAAAGAAGGAACGATGCTGAAAACTATTTCTTCGTCAAAAGTTCTATCGTAAACTTTAACTACGGTCAACTCGCCTACGACGTCCGTGTTTACCGTCGTTTCGTCGATGATTTCTATATTGGAAAGCAAACCTTCGAGTCTGGCAATCTCCGTTTCGTTTCTATCGTAAGCGTCCTTAGCCGCCGAATATTCCGCGTTTTCGGACAAATCGCCGAATTCCTTAGCGTGTTGGATATCCTTACTGATTTTGTCTCTTTCTTCGGTCTTACGTCTTAAAAGTTCAGCCGTCAACTCGTCGTATTTTTTCTTCGTTAATTTCGTTACTGCCATAATTAAACACGTCCTATTTTTTTATTCCGTTCTAAAAAACGGTATTATAGAGTAATTCGCCATACGGCGAATTACTCGTATAGTATAAACCTTTTTGATTTTTAAGTCAATAGAAAAAGTATAACGTTTATTTACGCTTTTTCTCGAAAACTTATTTTTCCACCGCGAAAGTATATGAGGTTACGGAATAGAATTCGTCGCCTTTTTTGAGTATCGAAGACGGGAAAGACGGAACGTTCACCGCGTTGGGATAACCTTGCGTTTCCAGACATATCGTCGATTGGTACGGGAAGGCGAATTTACCTTTTATCGAACCGTCGAGGAAGTTACCCGTATATAGTTGTACGCACGGACGGTCGGTTTTTACCGTCATTTTTATGCCGCTTTGCGCCGAATACACGGTTGCGGTAACGTCGCCGTTATCCTTATTTATAATAAAGTTATTGTCGTATCCGTCGCGGAAAACTTTGAGTTCCGGCGTATTTTTACCAGCGTACTTGCCCACCTCGTGCGGTACGGTAAAGTCGAACGGAGTGCCTTTAACGTCGAGAATTTTTCCCGTGGCGATGAGTTCCGCGTTCGATTCGGTCATCTTATCCGCGTTAAGGAACAAAACGTGTTCGGATACGCTTTTGAAGTCTCCGTCGAGATTAAAATACGCGTGATTCGTCGGATTGAACGGCGTGTCGCCGTCCGAAGTCGCATAGTATTCTATTTTAAGCGAGTTGTCGTCGGTTAAAGAATACGCCGTTTTTACGCTGAGGTTTGCCGGAAAGTTTTCCTCTCCCGCCGGCGAAAAGTAACTTAAAACAAGCCTTTCTCCCTCTATCTTCGCTTCCCATATACGGCTGTCGAACCCGACTTTTCCGCCGTGTAAACAGTTTCCGCCGTCGTTCTTACAGAGGTCGTAAGTTTTACCGTTAAGGGTAAAACGGGCGTTGCCTATTCTGTTTACCACTCTGCCTATAACGGCGTTAAAGTAAGGGTTTTCCGTTCTGTAGCCTTCCGGATCGTCGAACCCCGCCACTATGTCAATGAATTTTCCGTTACGGTCCGGAACGAATAATTTATGTATTCTCGCGCCGAAAGTGATTATTTGCGCTTTGCAACCGTTGACGTTCGTAAGTTCGTATGTTTCTATTCCCGTTTTGCTTACCGCAATTCTTTTTATCGACATACTATCTCCTTTTTTCTCTTGCGATTTTTATTTTATTCTATAATCTTTACGCAATCTTCTGTATCCGAATATGAGCAAGAACATCAATACCACCGTGCCGGCGAAAGATACTACGCTCCAAGACCAGAACGACATCGATATGCCACCGATAACGGAGTTTATCGTGTCGACAGTTTCTTGTCCCATATTCAAGACCTCGTAAATCTTCGTCATAAGAGTTTCTGATTTAAGCACCATACTTATCGACCAAGGCAAAATTACGAGTATGGTAAACGGTATCCAGCCGAACGCTCTCGGCACAGCCAAACCGACGGTCTTTTGATTGCGCGTGAATAATCTCACGATGAGTTTTATAATAAGGTATGCCCAACTTGCCGCTACTGCCAAAAGTATGCCCGCCATAACTTTAAGGACGATTACCAAAACGTCGATTGTCCCGTCGTCCACGTAACTCATAATCAAGTCTTTGACGGTGGTTGCGAGGTCCTCTTCTTTCTCTTCGTCGCTGGCGGTAAGTATGCTCGCCGCTTTTTTCGCGTTCTCGCTCTCGCCGTTTTCGTTGTTTTCGCCGTTTTTGTTCATGCTCTCTCTCAGCAACTTGGCAAGCGCGGCTTCGAAGTTTATGTTACCGTTTTTGTCGGTAAAGTCGGCGAGAACTTTCTTTATTTCCTCTTTTGCCTCGGCTTTGTCTGCTTCGGTTAATTCCACGTCGCCGAGGTCGGCGGCTATTTCTTCGTTGCTCTTTATCTTTTCGACGATTTCGTCTACCATATCGATAACCTTATTCGCTACGGTATCGGGCGTGGCGTTATCTACGAACACAGTGTCAACGAGTTCTTCCGTCTTGGTTTTGACGTAAGAATCGTTAATACCCACCGATTCGAACTTGGCGTCGATTTCCTCTTCGGTTAAGCCGTTGCTTTCCATAAGGCTCTTTTTATAAGATTTTATTTGCGCTTCGACGACCGTGTTCGCCGCTAACTTGGCGAGTTGTTTAAGCGTGGGGCGCAAAGTATCGACAATGCCGTCCACTTGTTCGGTTATAAACCCTTCCACCATAGCCTTACCGTCTTTTTCGATGAGGCTGTTAATAAGCGTCTTCGGCTCTAAACTGAATCCGATATTGACGGTAATCGGATTATCGCGAATAATCTTTTCGAAGTCTTTCTCGGAAATGTTGTTTTCCGTAAGAATATCTTTGAAAGCGTCTTTCATAATTTTCTCGTCGGGAGTAACGGAAAAATCCGCCTTCCAAAACGTACCTAAAAACAAAGATACTATCGACGCGATTGCGATAAGCAATATAATAAGGTTATAAACGTATGCTTTCGCGTTGCTCGTCGGGCGTTCTCTATTCAATCTCGTACTACTCATGTTCCCTCCTATGGACTTTACGTCCGTGATGTTTTATTATTTTCGTTTATATTCTATCAATATATCAAGCGTTTCGTCAACACTCCGTAACGATATATATTGCTAAAAGTTTGTAAAAATTACAAGTCGCGCCTTATTGCGCGTCAATCGCGCCGCTCACGGTAGAACCGTTAATATACGCTTCTTTCGCTCCCGCGCCGATCAAGCATAACCTTGCGCATAAAATCAGCGCTTTCGTTAACTTTTTTATCCTTTTTTCCTTTTTTATGATTTTTCGCAAAACGCCGGGTTAAAATTGCTTGCTTTGCGTTTTATTCCGACAATTGTAAAATCATCATATCGCACGAATAGGATACGCCGTTCACTCGCATAAAATCGGGATAAACGCAAATTTTCTTAAATCCGAACTTTTCGTAAAGTTTCTTGGCGCGCTCGTTATCGCTACGCACTTCGAGAAAAACTTGTTCGAAACCGTATTCTTTCGCAAGGCGCAAAATTTCTTCGGTAAGAGCGGTGGCTACGCCCTTATGCCAAAACTCTTTCAGCACGCTTATGCCGAACTCGCCTCTGTGGCGCATTTTTCTCGGTCTGCGCATCAAACTTGCGGTGCCGATTACTTTGTCGCCGATTTTAGCGACGAGTTGCACGAAGTCGGTAGAGTTTTCCTGTCTTGCGAGCCAGTTCGCTTCTTCTGCCTCGCTAAGTCCTACGCCCTCCGCACCGAAACTGAGAAAATCGCTTTCTCCGCCTATAGTTTTAAGATACTTTAACATTTCTCCCGCGTCGGAAGCGGTCGCGCGCTTTATGGCGTACTCGATTTTTTCCATATTCTTTATGCCTTTTTATTTACTTTTTCTAATTTTATCAATTTACAAGTAAATTCGTCAAGCCATTCGCGAGAATAATTGATTCCCACGTTCATATAATACTCGCCGCTATGCGCGCAATTCTCGTAATCGTTAAAATACTCGGCGTTTTTATCCAAACCTTTTAAGCGTACGTAGCGGAAACGGTCGAGTTCTTTCTTTCTGTTGATTATCACGACCAAAGAATCGTTTTTGTCCTTAGAAACCGCTTGCATACACATAAAATTACCCTCGTTCGGCGAGAGAATATGGTATAAAACTCCGTCTTCGATAACTTTTTTATGATACTTGCGATACACGTCGGCAATTTCCGAAAGTTCGGCTTTTTCGGGTTCGGTAAGGCGATTCGGATTGATTTCGTATCCGTAAGTGCCGAAAAGCGCCATAATCGCTTTGGTTTTATAACACGTTATCGGATTGGCGTTCACGTGCGCGCCGATTGTCGAAAGCGGATAACCGAGCGAGGTGTTGTAGTTTATTTCCATTCTTTGCGCGGGGTCGCTCTCGTCGCTCGCCCAGATTTGCGGAACGTAATATAGCGTGCCGAGGTCGAACCTGCCGCCACCCGAGGCGCATCCTTCTATAATCATATCGGGAAAATCGTTCTTTATCGCGGAAAGCAACTTATAATACCCGAGCGTAAGCCTATGGTAAACTTCCCCTTGTTTAACGCCGAGCAACCTTGAATAATGTTCGCATACGACGCGGTTATAATCCCACTTTATATAATCTACGGGGTATTCTTCGAAAAACTTTTTCAGTTGCGCGTAGACGTTTTCGATAACTTCTTCGTTAGTTAAATCTAAGTGGAACTGATGCCTTATGCACGTCAATTCGTTTGCGGTTCCGTCGCCTAAAACGTACTCCGGGTGCGCTCGGAACAAGTCGCTGTCGTAATTTATCATTTCCGGTTCGAACCAAATGCCGAATTTTATGCCCTTTTCCTTGCAATGCGCGATGACTTTATGTAAATCTACCTTGCTTTCGTTTACTCTCCAATCGCCGAGTCCGGCGTTGTCCGAGTTTCTCGCGCCGAACCAACCGTCGTCCAAAACAAAGAGTTCGGTGCCTATTTTGCACGCGTCGTCTATGTAGGAAATTACCGATTCGGTAGTAAAATCGAAATAGCATCCCTCCCAAGAATTAAATAAAATCGGCAAATAATCGTATTTTTTACCCGAATACAAGTTTTCTTTAATAAAAGCGTGGAAAGTTTGCGACATTTTTTCTACGCCCTCGCAAGAGTATACGCATACCGCTTGCGGCGTGGCGAACTCGCCTTTACTCTCTATCGTCCAAACGAAGTCCTCGTCGTTCATGCCGTATACGATATGCGGGCTGCCGGCGTAGCCGAGTTCTACTCTGAACTTAAAGTTCCCGCTGTAAATAAGATTGAACCCGATTACGTCGCCGTAAGTAAGGTTCGCTCCCGATTCTTTCAGATACACGAACGGGTTTTCTTCGTGAGAACTTCTTCCGTAGTTAGACGATATCTCCGTCGCGCCGTCCGAACGTTTAGCCTCGACGTATTCGCGCTCTTTGAGCCATCGACCTCTGAAATGCACTAAGTCGTAATTATCTCGCGTTAAATCGAGCTGTAAAGACGCGGCGCGAAGAACGTCTATAGAAAAATCGTTTTCGTTAATTAACTTAAAAGACTTTATTATTACGTCTTTATCGTCGTAAATCGTTAAATAGTAGCGCAAATACAGTTCGCTCGCGACTTCTTTCAGAAGAAACTCTACGGTTTCGCAACTCTCTCCGCTTGCGTGCGGCATACCCTCGACCGGTTCTATACCGCGATAAGTTTTATGCGAAACGTAGCGAAAATCCGTCTCGAACGAGCCGTTTACGTTACGAATTATTATCGGAGAATAGCGTTTATCGCCCTTGCCGTGCGCGCTGATTTCTTGCGGCGCGCCGTTAAACTTATAGCGGTCGGAATACCTTTTTTCGACTTTTTCCACGTTGTCGTAATAAAAAGAAGAATCGTGAAACTCGGCGTTTTCCCTAAGCGCGCCTATCTCTCCGATATCGCGCATCGCCATGCCGAAATACAACGTTTCCAGATACCCCGCGGAATTGACGTAAATAAAATAACTTATCTTTCCGTTCGTCAAGTGTATTATGCGCTTGCTCTCGTTATATTCTATCATTATTTGCTATTCGCTCCGTAATATTTTTTTGGTTTTCCCAAAAAAAGGAAAACGCTTTTTATTTGGCTTATTCGCCGTCGGGTCTGCCGACTGCCGCTCTTAACAAATCGGCAACGTTCAAATTCGCATTATTCGTTTTTCCGTCATCGAATCGGGCGAGAAATTGTCGTAAGCACGCAGGTCGGCGACGGAAATACTCGGTTTTCTTTTCGCGCTCGCCGCTCGTATCATATCGAACGTAACTTCTTCAAAGTTCATTTCCGCGTTATCGCCTTGCTCGCTTGCCGCGCGCATGGTTTCTTCTATCGCCATACGACACGCTTCCTCGATTATACCGCAAATATCGGCAGCCGAGTATAGTCCGACTTCATTTTCGTCCTTTCGTTCGGCGGCGTTCGCGTTCAAGATTCCGCGCGCCCTTGCGGTGTTGTTAATGAAGAATTCCGCGACGTCTTCCGCCAAATGCGCTTCTTGCGGAATGCCTTTTAACTTAGAACAAACTATGGCTTCGATTGCGTTTTCGTCCGGAGGCTCGATGTGTATAAGGTGCGAAAACCGCTTATATCTAAGGTAAGCGGGGTCGATATCCCACGGTCTGTTGGTCGCGGCTATCATAATACGCTTACTGCCGTCCACGCCCTCGCCGTTCATTCTTTGTAAAAGTTCGCTGGTAACCGCCGATTTGGTTTCTTTCGTATCCGCGCTACGCTTGGTAAAAATCGATTCGCATTCGTCGATAAAAAGCACCGCGCCGTCCGCGCAACTGCTTATATCCTGGAAAATCTGTCTGACCGCTTGTTCGGACGCGCCGACGTACGACTTGAAAATATCCGCGGGCGTGATTACGAACAGCGGCAAGTTCATCTCGTGAGCGATCGCCTCGGCAAACATGGTTTTACCCGTTCCCGGCGCGCCGTACATCATCATGCCCAAGCCGCCTTTCATCTTGTATTTTTCGAACAGTTCGGGGTGCTTCGCCATAAAAATAAAACTTCTTACCACGTTTTTTACGTTCTCTTGACCCTTAATATCGTCGAGAGTCGTAGCGGGTACGTCGCTTTTTATGCTCGAACCGTACTTTTTGGCGTTATCGATATGCGACGCCACGTGTCCTTCGAGAAGTTTCACGGCGTCGGGCGAATGAAGTCTTTCTATAAGAAGATTTTTGACTTTATCCTCTTCCGCGTAACTCAGTATTCTTCTGCCTACCGCCGCCGCTTCGAGGAACAAACTCGACAGTTCGCTGCGAATAACCGGCATGTCCATGGTGTTGTTGGGGTCTTTCAACTCGTCTCTTTTGGCGTTGATTTTTTTACCTAATTCTATATATTGTTCTAACAGCGTTTTTACCGTCGGCTCGTTGTTTTGGTCGGACTTTTTCGCCGGCTTTTTACCGCCTGGGTTGCTGCTGATGCTACTGCTCATTATGGTTTTTCCTCCGTCTTAAAAAACTAATTGCCTATAAAGACTAATCAGAAAAGTATATCGCTACTGTCGGAACTACCCGTATCGCCCGTTCCCGTCGCGCCCTTCGTTCCCGTAGTTTCCGTCGTTTCGCTCGTCGCGCTTCCGCCGCCGGTCATACCCTTAGCCGCTCTCGCTTTCGCTAAATCCGCCGCCAATAAAGGATTGGTAATTTCGCGCGAAGGAGTGGATTCGGTTTGTTGCTTCTTCTTTTTCTTCTTCTTGGGCGCGGCGATTTGCTTAAACATATCGACCATATCCGACATAAAATCTTTGAAGAATTCGAACTGTTCGAGATTTATTTTCAATCCCGACATTATCGCATAGTATTCTCTTTGTTTTTCTCTTAAAAATCTCTTTTTGATGAAGTACGTCGCAATCTTTTGCATCCATCTGGGCAGTTTTTTTATTTTTTCCATTCCCTTGATGGAATACGTGCCCATTTTCGACAACTCGGTGATGGAATCGTTAAATTCGTTGATTACTTTGAACATTTCGGAAATCGCGCCGACGGTTTCTTTCAATTCCGCGACTTGGTAAACGACTTCCATAACGCACTTTCTTAATTGCGTGATTACGTGTTCTTCGCCGTGTTTTTCCGCCGCTTCCAAATAGCCGTTTATCGCCGCTTTTTTGCGATTTTCCATCTCTTGCTTTACCATGACCGGGTCGTTTGCCATTAAATCGCCAATGCCCACCGTTTTTACTTGCTGAACTTCTGCCATTCTTGTAATTCTCCTTTTTATCTATGATTCTTTTTTTTATTCTATTAGTTAACCGATTCGGCTTCGTTGCCGCTTACGCTTTGTTTGATAAACTCTTTTACGCGCTCCTTTTCTTGCGGACTGTTCAACCAGTCGTATATGAATATTCGCGTGAGTTTGTTCCAGCCGCGTTCCGCAAGGGTCTTAGGATATCTTATAAGGTAGTCGAGATACTCGACTTTGCGCGCGTCTACTATGGGCTTCGCTTCGCATAAAATACCCGCTTCCGCCGCCGTTTTATCGGGAGTGAGAATAACTACGGGTACGCGTAGCGACTTGGGAGTCGCGCCGTAATCGAGCATAATTCTGTCTTCGTTAACGCCGCACTCCTGCATAAGGAAATGCTTGACGCTGTTAAAGAAACCGTTATCGAGACTGCTCGAATTAGTCCGCATCGCTTGATTGGAATCGTCGACGACGGCGTACTTCTTCACTATATCCAAGAACGCGCCGAGATAACCGATACCTTGTCTCGTGTCGCCTATATCGGCGGCTACGAACGAGTGTACCACGCTAAGCATATTCTTGGCTCTCGACGCCGCCACGTTGAAAACGCGTTCTCCTATATCCTTTCTGCCGAGGTCGCCGAAACTGCCTAATAAACCGCCGTCCGCGCGACTGCCGTAAGTCAAACTCATTATCATGTGGTCGATTTCCTGTCCTTGCACTTGTTCGACCGGACGGACGAAGAACCGCCCGGCTTGTTCTTCGGCGGAAACTTTGCCGTATATCTCTTCCTTACGAAGTTTATCTCTTATAAGCGTCGCTTGTTTTACTCCGAAAGTAAGTACGCCGAGGCTTAGATCGGGATTGTTTTCGTAATGGCTCTTAATAAGTTCTATTACCTTATTCGCCTCTTGCTCGTTAAGTCCGCCCGCGCTGACCGCGCTTTCTATATAGTAATCTCTTATTCCGAGAGTTTTACCGTAAGGCACTACCGACGGGAAAGTGAGCATATCGTCGTAATAACGTTCCGAATAGGCGATTAACGACTCCGTCTTACTGCGGTAATGGCATCTGAGCGAAACCGAATCCATCGCTTCGTTACGCTTAATGAGGTCGAGCGCGGATTCTACCTTCTCGAAGTCGTCGTCGCCGCTTTGCGCGCTTTGCGCCGTAAAGTGACTGATCGGCGGCATTTGATACTCGTCGCCTATTATTACGCTTTGTTTCGCTCTGAAAACGACGGGGATAAGTTCTTGCGGCTCTATTTGGCTCGCCTCGTCGAAAATAGCAACGTCGAATTTTTCGAAAACTTCGTTTTTAAGCACCGTGCTTACCGTGGCGGGCGACATAATCAAGCAATGTTTCAGCGACATTATTTCCGCGCCTTTATCCTTAAAGTAACGTCTGCAAACTTTATACGGCGTTTTCTCGTTGGCGAGGAAGCGGAAAGCGTTCGGTAAATCGCGCTTTAATCTTTCCACCGCGGTAAGTTCTTCGAGCGCGATAAACGTTTTGTTGTTCTCGATGAGCTTCATTTCGGTTTCGTCGAAACTCGTTATCAGTTTATCCATCTCACCGCCCGCGAATTTGTCGAGAACTTTACGATTTTTATCGATAACCGCGCCGTAAACCGCTTGCTTGAACATCCGTTCGAAACTAAACCGCTTACAACTTTCGTCCATTCCCGTAATGAAACGCTTAAAGAACATTTCCAGCGCCTCGTTGTTTAATATGCCGTTAATGAAACTCTTCATCGCTTCTAAGGACGCGCTTTCTTGAATTTCTTTGACGAAAATATGCAAATGTTTTACCGAATAGTCTTCGTGGTAGCGATAAACCGTCTCGCGTCCGAGCCACTTCGCCGTGTTCTTTTCCGCAAACTCTTTGATTTTGGTCGCGACGAAAACGGCTGCTTCGCGCGTGGGGCGTAACGCCGATATTATCGCCGCGGGATTTTCCGTTTTCGACAAGGGAATAAGCGCGAGCGTATCCGAGTAAATATCCTTTATGTCGCTAAGCGAATACTTCTTGTCGGGGTCGATTATAGGATAAGCGGCGGTTTCGCCGTTAAAACGCGCATTGAGTTCGCTAATCAGTTTCGTGCGCTCTCTGTACAGTTTACAAAAATCGAACGCTTGCTTAATCTCCGCTACGGTAGCGGTTCTTAACAACCTATCTACGCATCTCGGTTTTTCTTCGCCGAAAATAAGTTCTATTCTAACGATAAAATCTTTAATATCGCTAAGCGCCGAATATCTGTCGCTTGCTTGCGCGGTCGCGCCTAACATAAAGTCGATACAAGGTAAGTTCTCTTTCGCGACTTCTTTTTCGAATAAAAAACTTATCTCTTCGTGAACCGAGGAGGCTTGCTCTAAACGTTTAACGCTGTTTTCGTAATTTTCGAGCGCTTTAATTACGCTCGCCGCGTTCTTGTACTTGCCGCCGCCTACGAATAGTTCTTTGGCTTTTTGCAACGCTTTCTTGCCGAACAAGCCGAGTTCTTGTTCGCTTGTTATCTCGCGTCCATAGAACTTACTCAGTTTTTCGCAAGATTTAAGCAAAATCTTCTTGTCTTCCTCGCTCGCTTCTTTGCCGAAAGATTCGGTAAACGCTTTCAGCGACTCTTCCGCTTGCGCCGTTAAGTCCAAATACTCTTTTACTTTCGCTTTTATCGCTTCTTTGTTGGCGAACATTCTTCTTAACGCGACGTCATCGAAGAATTCGAGCGTTTCTTTAAGCGCGGAAATAGTCGCTCCGTCAAAAGCCGAATCTAATTTAGGACAACTCTTGCCCGCTAATTTTTCGGGCAACCCCGCGTCTATAAACGCGTAGAACTTATCGCCGTATGCGTCTAACCGCTCGTATACGTCGTAAATTTTCTTCACTTGCTCGTGAATTTTATCGGCGTCCGGTAAGCGCAAGTAAGCGATGACGTTTTCTACCGGGCTTTTTATTCCCGACGCGAGTTCCAATTCGTACATGGAGAACTTCTTTAAGATCGGATAAGTGTCCGCAATGATATCCAAGCGGTTCGCGTAGTCTTCTATTTTCTTAATATCGCCGTCTTGCATAACGGGACAAACCACGTCGTTTCTTACGCCGTACCAAGGCGAATACATCGCGTTGAAAGAAAAGTCTTTGGTGAGCATTTTAAGATAATTGCCGCAAGTCTTTACTTTTTCCGAGGTTCTTAACGCTTCTATGTGCGTTAAGGTATCTTTGAAATCGCGCGGCAACGGGAAAACGGGACAACCTTTATCGGCGTTTTCGATAAACTCGGTCATGACGTCGTAAAGATTAAAGTCGTTTTGCTCCTCGAACATGGTCTTCTTGTAAACGCTCAGCAATTTCTTTGCCGCTTCGGTATGTTGCGAGGAAAGCACCGCGCCGTTATTTTGAGTTTGGCGCAAACTCGCGGAAGCCATTTGCAAACGAAAAACTTCTAGCAAACTGTTATGTATCGTGGCGGGACTTAGCGAAGCCACCGTGTTTTCGCCCTCGGCGTTTATCCTCAGCACGAAAGGTTTGAGTTCGGCGGGAAGTTTGTTGTAAACTTCGTCGAGAGCCGCTTTTTTCTTGGAAACAAACAAAACTTTCTTGTTTTTGTCGAGAGCCGCCGCTATCATATTGGCTATCGTTTGCGTTTTTCCCGTTCCCGGAGGACCTTGCACTTTGATACTCTCGCCGTTTACTATAACGCGCTCGGCGATTTGCCTTTGCACTTCGTCGTAACGCAACACGAACCTTACGTCGGACGAGTCGCGGCGAGTTTCGTCGCTTCCCTTTTCGCCGCCGAAAACGCGTTGCAAAACGGGATGTTCGACGATTTGATTTTTATGGCGCATGATATCGCGGTACATACATATATCGTCGTGCGTGTACTTGGATATCGCCACTATATCGGGATAGAACTCGAACACCGTGCTGTCGCTGACTTTCATGCTTTGATGTTCTTTCACGTACGTCGCGACTAAGTTAAAATACTTTACTATATCGAACTCGCTTAACTCGTCGGGTAAAGTTCTTATGCTTTCGCCGTCTTCGCTTACGCCCACGGTCGGGAACGGGTCCACTCCCGACATAATTTCTTCGTAAAGTTTATAAAAACACTCGTTTATATACGATTCGTCGTCTACGAACTCGATACGCACGGGTTGATTTTGCAAGCCTCTTATGAGTTTTATAGGTACGATGATAAGCGGCGACATAACCGTTTCTTCTTTACCACTATTTCTGATAATTTTCCATTTAATCGCGCCTACGGATAAGAACATCGGGTTGTTGCCCTTTTGCGATATTTCTTTATAGGCTTCGTCGATGAATTTGCCGAGTTGCTTTTGCGCGTCGCGATTCGCGTTCTTTTCTACGTTGGCGCGCCAAGAACAGTTATAATCTCCTACGTTACGGAACACTTGTTCGCCCGCCATTACCGCGCTGTCTTCCAGTATGACCGAAGGCAACATACCCGCTCTTGCGGCAAGTTGAGTGAAAAATCTCACGCCGAAATTCTCTTTGCCGTCGTATAAAGTGAATACGTCTTTTTTTAGCGGCGCGCCGCTATCGTCCACGCCGATATCTATGTGCCTGTTGTTATTGTCGGCTAAATGAAGAAGTTTCTTTTGATAAAACTCTAAATTCGCTAAGAAAATCTTTTGTTTTTCGCCTTGTTTTTTTTCGTTCATACTTTCCTCCGTTAATTCAATCTCGTATACGACAACGCTATATCGCCTAAACAAAAACTTTCGAAGTCTCGCGCGTCCGTTTCTACGGCTTGTACCATATATTGATTTCTATTGTTGTCGATATCCGTGTATATCGAGAAATTGTCTCTCCACGTCGCTATCCTTTCGTCAGACAAATGATACGTCCTTTTATACCAGCCGGGCGGAGCGTTATAGTCGGTCAGCGTATGCTGTACCGAGTGAAAAAGTTCGTGCGGAATCGTTCCGCAAGTCCACTGAAAACTGCCTCTCCCCTCTATGCAACTTCTTTTTATTACTATCTTTTTGCCGCCGTGGCAACATCTCGCGCCCCAACCGCCGGCGGTTTCGTCGCTAAACTCTACTTCGGGGTCGGCGCAATGCGTTCCCATTGCAAAGCAACACAGTCTTATGGCGCGGGCTATCCTCTTTTCTTTCGTTTCCAAGGTAATAACGCCGTTTTCCCAGTTGCTTACGTCCTCGTCGGCAAGCAAAACGTACACGCAAAGACTGCCTACGCGCCTATATATATCGTATTCGGGATTGGATAGAATTTGCTCGATCTTCGCGTCGCTGACGTCGCGTATCTTGTCGTAATCGTAGCCTTCGTCTTGCGAAACGGACTTCCTTTCCAAATCGTCTTTCCACTGCCAATCGGCGGGAATAAAGTTTTCTTGTACGTTAAGATTACGAATAAATTCTAAGGAAAAACGCTTGTTTTGTTCGGATAACTCTTTAACCTCCGACTTCCACAAGTCGTTGTGTTTCCTCTTTAATCTAACCGCGGCGTTCAAGCCGTTAAAACCGATAAACGGCGCGCTCTTTCTTATATAGTCTGCTTCTTCGGGAGAAAAGCCCTCTTTGGTAAGTTCGTATCTGACGTCCTCGAACTGAGGCAAAGATAAAAACTTATTTTCGGCGTCCGGCATTTCTTTCGCCGCCGCTTCCAACTCCGAGTAACGATTATATAATTCCAATTCGCCGCTCGTATCGTGAAAAACGAAATAGACTTTTTTCCCGCGCATAAGCGCATGCTTGGCGCACGCGATAAAAATACCGTCCCTTTGAGCGTCCGGGAGTCTGTTCAAGCCGTACACGACGAACATATCCGTATCCGAGTTTATATCGGCTACGGCAAGCGCGCTCGAAAAACGCTTTTCTACTGTTTCGGCGCTCGTATCTTTATGTTTGGCAACCCAATCTGACGCAAAAGCCGTAACCTTGCGTTCCGCGCCGCTACGGGAATCGAAGCAGTTCGCGTAGATTAACAAGTCGAACTCCTCGGTAAGCGGCGTGCTTACGAACAAAACTTGCGAGGCGCGTTCGTTTTCCGTAAGGCGCATGGACGGAGTATAAATTACGCTGTCTTTGTCCTTTACGTAACTATCTATCGTTATCTTCTTTAAGTCGACGTCGGCTTTACGCAAAAACGCGGTTTTTACTTCCTCTAAAATACCGTTTACCGTCGTTTTTACCGTGGGTATGCCGTCTACGAACGCGAACTTTCCGTAAATGCGTTCGTCGCTCTTAGGAAACGGCGATAAAAAGTCGATTTCGCCTAAACTACCCTCGATACGGCTAAGTTCTTCGCTTAAACGATAAAAGTCTATCGAGTTACCCTTAAACTCGCCGTTGTCGCCGATAAGTTTTGCTCGCTCGGACAATACGGTCGCGAAAACGGACGATAGACTTTTCGCCCTCTCTCTCAACGCGGAGATTGCGAGTATGGTAAGCGACGAAGATAAATCTTCGCCGCTAGGATACGTGCTTCTGAATTCCGCTTCTACCGCGTCTAACTTTTCGTTAAACTTTTTTTCGCTCTCTTCGCTCAGCGTTTCGGTAATAAACTCGATAACCGCTTGTTTGAGTTCGATTCTGCATAAAATACGTTTGCACTTAACGAGATTGCTCTCGTTAAGTCTTTCTTTACATAACGCTTGCGCTTCGGCTATTCCTCTAGTTAAAACTCCGGAGTCGCTTGCGCCGTAGTAGTAGTTCTTATTTATAAGTTCTATTCTTTGCGGATAGTTAAGTCCCATCGTATTTCTCTCATTTCCCTTGTAATATGTTCGGAGCGGTTTAAGCGCGTCGATTCTTTACGAAAACGCAAAGCGAGGTTTTCCAAACAGCCGTCGTTTCCTCTCCGCGGGCATTTCCCCGATATCCGTTTTTTTAGTCGTCTCTATTGGTGGTATCGTTGGTTACGGGTTTGATAACCGTCGTAACGGTGGGGTCTACCACGTTGTTGGTAACCGTGCTTCCGGCGTTTCTTTGACGATTACGTCTAATTTGCATACGGTTTTCCGTCGGTTTTCTGTCCGTCGTTTGTCTTTCTCTATCCGTACGCTCTACGCGATTCACTACCGGTTCGGCGACGATGTCTATTACTTGGTTGAATTCCGCTTGCGCTTGGTTAACGAGAGAAGCGATATAGTTGATGGAAGTCTGTATCTGGTCTTTGTCTATCGACTCGCCCCTTACGAGTTTGCCGATATTATCCATCGTGTTGAGAATATATTGACCTATGGTGATAATTTTCACGTTCGATGACGAGAACACTTTTAAGAACTTCTCTATCTCTTTGCAAATCGTGTTCTTTACGTCTCTTATGTATTTCCTGTTTTCTTCCAAAACGTTAAGCGTATCGCTCTCCGCGTCGATATCCGCTTCGTAATCTTCGATTTTGTCGGCTATTCTGTTGCTTCTTCTGTCAAAGTCCGCGTCGCTTATCTCGCCGTTTTCGTGCCTTGCTTCCAAAGCGTCGTATTCGTTGTCGCAAGCGGCGATGCTTTCGTCTGCCGTTCTTATTTTGTTGTCGCAATCGTCTATATTGCTTTCCAAAGTTCTGACCGTTTCGTCGATGGAAACGTTCAAATCGTCGTACTTGGCTCTGAAATCTCTAACGAGCAATTCGGCGATAAACGTTACGTCTTGACCGTATTCCCAATGGAAAGGGTTCTCTACTTTTTCCGTTTTCTTGGGAAATTTAAGCGCGACCATTGCGGCGACTGCTTTTCTTATGGTATCGAATGCGCTTACGGTGCCTTTAACGGAATTGTCGACGTTTTCGTAAACTTTTTTCTTTATCGAATCTCTGAGCGCTTCTACCGCCCGGTATACTCCCCACGCCGCGTCGGACGCTTTTGGACTACTCACGTCGTTTACCTTGTCCAACTCGGAAATTTGTTCGGTTATAAACTCTATTTGCTTGTTAATTCTTACTTTTTGATCTTCCGAAGCGGTTTCAAGTCTTACTTGAAGTACCGTTCTCGTTTCGTCGAGTAAATATTGTAAAGGTTTTGCGAAATTGTATTGTTCAGCCATAATTTTTTCTTCTCCTTCTCCTGTTAATAAATATGTTCTTTCTTCACTGTTTAAGGTTTGTCTGCCTACGCTTTCTTCAACGGCTTTTTGCGGCGCCATGTCTTTTAACGCCGTCCAAACGGCGATTACGTCGACGACTTTCTTCTTGTTTTCTCTATTCGGTTGACGCAACAAGCGTTTAACCGTTTTATAACAACGCTCCGCCATGCCGTCGTTTTTCGCTCCGCGGTAGTAATTCGTCAAATTGCGTAATTCCGTAAATTCCTTGGGAATTCTTACGCCCGCCTCTTTGCACCAATCGATAACGTCGTTTACATGTTCCTTTATTACCATACGACAGACCTTCCTTTGTTTAGATTACATTATAGTTTATATTATATTATACATAGGAACTTAGCAAAAAACAAGATTTTATATCTTTAGTTTGCGTTCGTCGTCACAAAAGATTTAATAATTCGTCAAGTACGGAGCCGTTATCGTTTACGTCCTCGATTTTCAATAAGTCGTTTTCGGCAAAAATTATATTGTCGATGTCCTTGCGGCTTTTGAGTTTTTCGGTAATAAGGCTCGCCGACTCCACCGCTTGCGTTTCGTAATCTTCGTTCTCTTTGACGTCGAAATCTTTGCGAATCGATTTGAGCGTTTTGTTGCCGTATTTGGCTTTATAGTTCTTATTGTAAAAAGTCAGATACGCGTATTCCGAGGCGCAAAAAGTTTCCTCGATGTCGTTGTTGATAACCGTGGGGTTAACGCTCACGTACTCTTTATCTTTCAATACGTAAATGACTTTCCACTTTTTATACGCTCTGATAAGTTGGTCTATCAACGCGCTCTTTTCCTCGTCCGTTTGCGGTTTACGCAATCTTACCGTGCCGAAAAACGGCGTTCTGTCTAAGAGGCGGTCCTGACTTTTGGCAAGCAGTTCTTTA
>CAKRAY010000009.1 GCA_934296355.1 uncultured Clostridia bacterium | reverse complement strand
TAGATAACAAGCCGTAAGGTACGTAACGGCTTCCTTATTAGTCGGTACCAAGGGGGAAACAAATGGAATTACACAAAAAAAAGAGGTCGCGATAACGACCTCTTTTGACTGTAATGTAATGCCCCCTTGCGACTGGTACCGGCAACGTACGCACGTTGCCGACTGGCGCCGGAAAAATTATACGCTTCTTCTACGCGCCGAATAAAGTTCTTTCACTAAAAAGTCGAAAAACTCGTCGCAAAGCGCGGACTTTCTCGTTTCCGAACGAATGACGACGATTTCCCTTTGACACGCGGGATTTTTCGGCGTAATAAGTTTTATGTTCTTATGGTTTAACGAGCCCCAACTGAACTCGGGCCAAAACGCCACGCCCACGCCCGCGGATATAAGGTTCTTTACCGCGATGAGCGAATCGCTCTCGAACGCCACTTGCGGTTTGAACCCCGCGTATAAACAAAACGCGTCGGTAAGCGGTCTGAATCGCCTCGAACCCGATAAACAAATAAAGTTCTCGAAGCGTAACTCGTTAAGGTCGATTTCTTCGTTCTCCGAATAATCGTAATCGCTCGGCACAGCCACGAATATTCGCTCCTCTATAACGGCGTGCTTGTCTACGCCGCTTATCGAAGTCCCCGCCGTGCCGTTCGTAAGCACCGTTACGTCCGCTTTTTCACCCTCTTTTTGCGTCATCTTAAAAATCGCGTCCGGATTGGCTTTTTTAAACTTGATAATTACGTCCGTGATTATCGTCGACGCCGCCAAAACGTTAAGCGATACGGTTTTTTCGCTTAAATCCGCAAGTTTCTTTATTTCTAACGGCAGTAAGTCCGCTTCGCGCAAAATCCGCTCCGCGCGCTCCTTCAAAAACTCCCCGTATTCGGTCAACTTCACTCCCCGCCCTACCTTATAAAATAAACTCACGCCGAGTTCTTCTTCGAGCGACTTTATCGCCTTGCTTAACGCCGGTTGCGCTATATGCAGATTGTCGGCGGCTTTCGTGACGTGTTCCAGTCGCGCCGTTTCGTAAAAATACCTGAGTAATGTTAGTTCCATAAATAAATATATTCCTAAAAGTTATCGATATCATAAATAATATATATTATACATTATCGATTGTCAAGAGTATAATGTGAACGAAAGCAAAAGAAAGCAAAACGAAAAAAAATTAAACAAAAAAGGATAAAATAAAAATGGCAGAACTTTTTGAAGTATTTATGTTAATATGTTTCGGCATTTCGTGGCCGATTTCGGTAATCAAGAGCATACGCTC
Source organism: uncultured Clostridia bacterium (assembly GCA_934296355.1). Lineage (GTDB taxonomy): Bacteria > Bacillota > Clostridia > Christensenellales > DTU072 > CAG-1782. The sequence continues at coordinate 20,882 of CAKRAY010000009.1, read as the reverse complement.
CAAATCGGCGGAAGGAAAAAGCGTCGTATTCACTTGCGTAATAACGGTCGGATACATTTGCGGAATAATCAGCAAAATCGCGGCGAACAACGTAACTTACGTACTATGGCTGTACGTCATCAACTTAGTTATAGTCCTCGTCGACCTTTTAATAACGATAATCAACAAAACTCGTAAAAAGAACGCTACGGCGCATAGCGTTAACGCGGTTACCGCCGAAAATAACGAAAATAACGACGAAGAAATAAAACGCGCTCATTCTTACGGCGCGAAACACATACACGCATAAGGAGAAGAAAAAATGAAACAAGACTTATCTGAAAAAGCAAAAGGATTCGTTACGCTTAACGAAATGGCGATTAAAGGCGAAGTGGCTGTTTTCGGTTCGGATTATTTATACGATTTCCCGTTCTACGACTTTATGCAAGGCACCGTAACCGACTACGTCGTGTACAACAGAAGTTTGGAAGGACTGACGGTAAGCGAAGCCAAGGACTTATACGAATATTGCTTAAAATCGCTTGACCCGAAAACCATTCTTTTATCTTTCGGCGATACCGAAACCATAGACGAAAAGTTTTATCAAGACTACTCCGAACTTATAAAGAAAATAACTTCATCCTACCCTCACGCCAAAGTCTACGTTATGCAAACGCCGAATAAAGACGTACAAACGAACGAAAGAATTAAAAGACTCGTTGCGGGAACGACCGCGCAATACGTTTCGCTCGACCCAGAAGAAACTTCTTTACCCGAAGTTTTCCATAGACTGAGCAATTTCTTCCGCGGCGGAAAAATCAGTTTTTGCGACGCATTCTCTATCTGCTAATTAGGGCATCCGTAAACCCTATTTTATAAACCTAAGAAGACGTAACGCGAACAATGCTATTGTTCGCGTTACGTCTTTATTTTAGAATTTTTATATAAAATCAATACTTTATTTTATAAACTTTGCACGCGTAGGGCGGTAATTCTACGGTAAGTTTGCCGTCGCTTGCCGAAGTTTCGTTCGTCCACAAGTCGCAAAGCGTATAGCCGTCGCGTTTAACGAAATCGAAGTACTCGTCTTCCGCGAGCGCGTTTATATCGAAAGTCGCGCTTGTTGCGAAACGCGTTCTGTTGAAGAAGCAAATCGCCACGCCGTCCGCGAGGGGTTTGGCAAGCACGTCCGCCCTCGGCAAGGAGCGTACCCTCTTACACTGCATGCCCTTTTCGTCTTGGTTGACCGCAATGAGGTTCTCGTTAGTGACGATTTTCAAAACTTCGTTGTTTTCGTCCACACTACCGTCTTCTTTTATGAACTTCCTTAAATCGTTGCCTAAAATAAGCGGCGCGTTAAGCATACACCATATACTGAAATGCGTTTTGTTCTGGTCGAAAGTGAGTTTGCCGTTGCCGACTTCGAGCATGTCGGGGTCGTTGTAATGTCCTTTGCTCGAATACTTCCACAACTTGACGGTACGACGGTAAATGAGCATCATCCATATCCACCACGGGCGAATATCGAGCGTAGTACGCCATTGATTGCCCGCCGTAACGCCCCATTCCCAAGGACGGTTAAAGCCCCACTCGCATATAGAATAGGTAATCGGCTTTTCCGCCTTGCCGCTTTCTAACGCCACGCGCGCAGTCGCTTTCTTTAACATTTTGCCCATATACCTATATTGATACATATATCCGTCGGCTTTGTTAAGAAGCGGATTATAGAGTTTAATTATATTCTTGCCGTTATTAAGGGTAACCTTGCATTGAACTCTCGCGTAAACGTTAGGTTTGTGACAACCGGGCACGGTAATTATCTCCGCGTCGCCGTCGTTTACTTCCACCGCGATAAATCTTTCCTTTTTATCGCCGATTTTCTTAGTGACTATCGTAAGCGTGTATTCGCCCTCTTCCGCTTCGATTCCGTCGAAAATAATAATACCCTTGTTCTTATCCAAGCCTTTAACGTACCCGCCCGAAGGGAGTTTCGGGAACTTAACGTACTTTGCGTTGCCGCCCAAAGTCGCTTCGCTTACGGGAACGGTAATTCTTTCCTCGGAATCGCCCGACTTTATCAAGCCTATCGCCGAAACGAGCGGCGCGGCGGAAGTGAAAGCGTGATGATGACAAAAATCGTACTTAAAGAACTCCGCTCCCCATCTCGCAATGCGGTAAGCGTCCCTTTCTTCGTTGCCGAAAGAAGCGGGTAAGTCCTCGCAAGTAAGCGTGCCGTTACTCGTATACAAACCGACTTTCAAGCCTTTTCCGTTCAAATACGAAATCAAATTGCCGATACCGTTAGGAAACCTCTCCAAATCGCCTTGCAAATCTCCGTTTTCGTCGCGCATAGACGAATGCCAATTATCGTCCAGATTAAGCGAAACGTAACCTTTGTCTTTAAGACCGGTTTTTACCATCGCTTCGGCAATATCGATAATCTTTTGTTCGTCGATATTGTTGCGGAAACAGTTCCAACTCGACCAACCCATGGGCGGTTTGGTTACGCCGTTATCGTACGGCGCCGCCTCGCGTATGCTTTTCGCGCTTCGCATAGGTTGCGTGATTTGTCTGATATAACATAGGTTGCACTTCTTTTCGCTCATAATAGTTAACTCCTTGTAAAAATTGTTTTAACAACGTATGGCACTCTACTGCCGGTATATCTATCTATGCGGTTATATGCTTAATTAAGAACAAACGCCTATTCGCAAAGATGCGATGCAACGTGCGTACGCTTCCGCTTAACGTGTCGCGCCCTGGTTGGGGGCCGAGGTGCCGTTGGCACATTTATTCGCGGCTATATGCTCATTAACGTACACGGTTTATTCGCGTAATTGCGATGCAACGTGCGTACGTTGCTTTTTGTGGCGTAAAGGAACGTGCTTTGAACGCTACCTTATATGTCGCTACGGGTTTGAGTGTTCTTTATGATAACGTCGTGGCTGCCGCCCTCGACGATACTGGTCGCGCTGACCAAGGTCATTTTCGCGTTCTTTTGCAAATCGCTTATATTCGTCACGCCGCAGTTGCACATAGTGCTTTTTACTTTATATAAACTCTTAGCCACGTTGTCTTTAAGACTGCCGGCGTAAGGAACGTAACTATCCACGCCCTCTTCGAAACCGAGCCTTGCTCTTCCGCCGAGGTCGTAGCGTTGCCAGTTGCGCGCGCGGTTACTGCCCTCGCCCCAATACTCCTTAACGTAAGTGCCGTTAACTACGAGTTTATTCGTCGGGCTTTCGTCGAACCGAGCAAAATACCTACCGAGCATCAAGAAGTCCGCGCCCATAGCGAGCGCAAGCGTCATATGATAATCGTGTACGATACCGCCGTCCGAACAAATAGGTACGTAAATACCCGTTTCGCGGAAGTACTCGTCGCGCGCCTTAGCGACTTCGATAACCGCCGTCGCTTGACCTCTGCCGATACCTTTTTGCTCTCTCGTAATGCAAATAGACCCGCCGCCGATACCGACCTTAACAAAGTCCGCGCCCGCTTCCGCAAGGAACCTGAACCCGTCCTTGTCAACCACGTTGCCCGCGCCGACTTTCACGCTGTCGCCGTACTTGGCGCGAATAAACTCTATCGTCCTCTTTTGCCAAACAGTATAACCCTCGCTACTGTCTATACAAAGCACGTCGGCTCCCGCTTCGACGAGTTTGGGAACCCTTTTTTCGTAGTCGAGCGTGTTAATGCCCGCGCCTACCATGTAGCGTTTTTGCTCGTCGAGCAATTCTAAGGGGTTGTCCTTATGCTCCGAATAGTCCTTACGGAATACGAGATATAAAAGGTTGCCGTTCTTGTCTATAATCGGTAACTGATTGAGTTTATGTTCCCAAATAATATCGTTCGCTTCGGTAAGGGTAACGTTTTCGTCGCCTACGATAAGATGCTCTATACCCGTCATGAACTCTTTGACTTTCACGTCCATACCCATGCGGCTTACTCTGTAATCTCTGCTCGTCACAATACCGAGAAGTTTCCCGTTACTTTCGCCGTTGTCGGTAACGGCTATGGTCGAGTGTCCGGTCCTTTGCACAAGCGCGATAACGTCGCCGAGCGTATCGTCAGGAGTAAGGTTACTGTCGCTTACGACAAAACCCGCCTTGTAATTCTTTACCCGTTGCACCATTGCCGCTTCGCTCTCTATCGACTGATTGCCGAATATGAAAGAAATACCGCCCTCTTTTGCGAGCGCAATCGCCAAAGTATCGTTACTGACCGATTGCATAATCGCGGAAGTGAGCGGAATATTAAGTTTTATCGCGCTCTCCTCGCCTTTCTTAAACTTAACGAGCGGCGTGGATAAGTCCACGTTGGCGGGGATACAGTTCGCGTCCGTATACCCGGGAATAAACAAATATTCGCTGAACGTTCTGGACGGTTCTTGATAATACGTTGCCATATAAAGCCTCCTTTTTAGAAAAAACAGTCAAACGCGGCTCATCCCGCATTGACTGTCCTCAATGTATGATATTCTGAATTATTTTACGAAATAAAAATCTTTTTCCTAACATTGACTAATTTTACAACAAAATCACGCCTTTGTCAACGGTAAACGTTAAGAAAGGAGTGGCTAAGGTGCGTTGATTTCTTGCGAAAACCGAGCGTAGGAAAATGGGGCACCCCTAAAAGCATTTTGCTTTTTGGGGAAGAGGAGCAATCCGAGAAAAGTCTTGCTTTTCGTCGCGACGGAGAGCAAGATAATGATAGGTATTGCGACGATGTACGCTAGTCGAGGTTTTCGCAAGAACCACAAAAAACTTAGATTTCTTATATCCGCTTTTGTTTTCTCGACAAAAATAGGTTTTCAATAATAAAAATAGTATTGTTTTTTGTGGTGTAAAGCAACGTGCATGAGACACTCCACGCTAAGAAAGCGTTGATTGCTCGGCATTGCCGACCGCCATAAATCAAAGAACCCGCCGAGAATAAGGCGAGTTCTTTGTATTTTTACAGTCATTACGAAAAACGGGCGACAAAATCGCTTTCCGTTTTCCGTAAGTCGATTGCGCCTTATGGCGCAAGATTATCGGTGATTCTTGGTTATCACGATAACCGCATCACCAAAGCGGGAAGAACGCCGTCGCCAGTACAGTGGACGTTGGCATCGTAGTCGAGAAAGCCGCCGTAATCGACGCTGTGTGCGCCATCACACTCGTAATAGTAAGGCGAACGGAGCCACCACATATGCGGTCCGACGTAACTATTGCCTTCTTGTATGCCTTGACTCTTAGCGTAGTCGCTACTCTTCATTTGTCTTTCGCTATTGATCGTTAAGTAAGCGGCTACATCCGTGCAACTAAGTAAGAATACGTTGTCGTTTGTATTTTCGCAAGCGTAATCATTACTATTTGGTCCAGTGCTACTTGTGCTGTTATCCACTTCGGTAACTTGTATCAATTTTTTTTGCAACGTGCTAAAAGCGGTATTATAGAAGGTATCGTTAAGCCACTTTCTAATATCACTTTCCGCATAGTTATTGGGATATACGGTATTACCGCCAACCGTACGGTTTGACTTACTATGATAATACTGTTGACTGTCTATCGCTAAGTCTGCTAAAATTAACGCTTTTCCGTCGCTTTCTTTTAGTATTCTCCACTTAATAGGTTCATACTTAAACCAATATACCGTGGACGTATAGTAGCCGTTATCGTCTTGATAAGTGTTACTCGTAGAACTACTGCTACCACAGGTATAAGGTCTATAACTCGTGAAGTACACTCCTCTATACTTCTCGCCTTTATATTCTTTGTCGATATACCACATAAAGTTACTTACTTTTCCGCCTATATAGTAGCCATAGGAAGTCCAATTAGCGGAATTACTCGAAGTAGGTAACGTTCCCGCTAGGATAGTAAGAGCGGAAGTAATGCTATTATCCATTACTTTGCTTTGCGGATATGTACCGAAGTAAATATTGTTATTATGACGACAATAGTTACCGTCTTTAATTCCGTGAACAGTTTTTCCGCATACGGTGCATACGCAATTATCGTCAAATGTGTGTGCGGTCGCTCCGCATTTTGTACAAATGCAATTGTCGTTGGGCATGTGCGCAACCGCTCCGCATCTTGCACAAATGCAATTATCGTTAGCACTATGTTTGTCATACACGATTTTGGTTACACCATTGGTACAACGAGTACACTCGTAGATAGTATAATTTTCTGTACAAATCTTTCCATCATCTTTTCTTTCTTTTACCGTAGTAAGTACATGTGCATTGACCCAATCGCCTTTTTTGATTTCAGTTTCACCTTCTGCATCGGAGTAGTATTTTTCACATCTAAGGCATTTCCAATAATTGTCCGGTGAACACTCGTCTTCTGACTTTAACTCTTCATAATCGGCTTTTTCTTTCAAATCGTGTCCTAGCGGGTCGATATCTTCCTCATTTTTATCGTTACATACGGTACAAGTATAAGTTATAAGTCCGGCTTCCGTGCAAGTCGGTTCTTGTCTTATTGCTTTATACGAGTGTCCCTTAGCGGGAATCGGGTTTTGCGATACTATTATTTCGCCGCAAACGGCGCATTCAACGCCTTCGGTTTTACCTTCGGTCGTACAAGTAGGTTCTATTCTTGCGTTAATCTTATTGGTATGGTCTTTTTTATCTATGATATGTTCTTCCAAATCGTCGCAATTTTTGCACTTGTATACAGCCTTACCCGTTTTTGCGCAAGTGCTATTTTCATACTTAAAGTAACTGCTTCTATCGTAATCGTGACCCTTGGCGGCGATAACCGTGTTTGCCGCGCTGATTTGATTTAAGCCGCCTTTGTCGGAATAGAGTTTTCCGCAAGTCAGTAACGAACAACGGTAGTATTCTATATTGCCGGCGGTTTCGCAAGCAGCCTCTTTACGTTCTACTTTTATCAAGCCGTGCGCCGCGGTTTTGCTATCGTCGTAACTATCGCCGCATCTATCGCAAGCGTGGCGAGTATAGCCGTCTTGCGTACAAGTAGGTTCGACTTGCGTATCTATATAATTATGTCCGAGCGCGTCTACGGTTGTTTGCTCTAAACTTACCTTTTTGCAACGCAAGCAGTATACGCCGGCGGTTTTACCGGGTTCGGTACAAGTCGGGTTGACTGCGGGCGATTCTTTCCAGAAGTGTCCGAGTTTTTGATTGTCTTCATACGCTCTTCTATCTTCGTGACCGCAAACAAGGCAAGCGTAGGTAGCGAAACCGTCGGCTATACAAGTCGGCTCGGTTATTACGCCCGTATCGCCGTAAACGTGGTCTACCTTGGCGGTATAGTTATCTTTCTTCTCGAAGTTACAATTCTTGTCCGTGCAACGATATATAGTATATCCCTCGGACACGCAAGTAGGCGCGATTACTTCGCCCGAGTCATAGTTATGCGCGAACGCATCGGTTTTCTCTTCGCCGCATTTTTCGCAACGGAACAAGGCGGTGTACGATTCGTACTCCCTCGTGCCTTCGACTTCGCGGAAGTCGTGTCCGATCGATTTTTCCAGAACTTGTCCGCAAGTAACGCAAACGCTGTCTTCTACGCAACTCGCGTGTTCCATATTAGCGGTATGTCCTTTCTCGTCTATCTCTTGCGCGTCGGTCTTCACTCCGCAAATATCGTACCACAAGCAATGCTTGCTCTTACTGCCTTTCGCCGTACAAGTCGGTTCTACGTCCACGGTGTAGTCCTCGTCGTAAACATGGTGCGCGACCAGCGTTTCGGTCTTGGTTTCGCCGCAATCGGAGTAGGCGCAAACGTATTCTACAAAGCCGTTATTCGAGCAAGTAGCCTCCCCGCGTTTACTTTCTTGCCAAGCGTGTTCGCGCTGATTGAAGTCGCTTCTATACGTGTAGTGACTACAAAATTCTTCTTTACAAGTATGTTCGGTATAGCCTTGCGAAGTACAAGTGGGTTGAATTACTTTCAACTCGAAATCGTGAGTATGGGTTACTTCATCGCCACAAGTCAAGCACCTATAAATGGCTTCTTCGTTACCGGGCGTAGCGAGTTCATACTTATGACCGAGCGCGGATTTAATCTTCTTATCGCATCTTGCGCACACTTCGTCGGTAGTACAAGTCGCGGGGGTACTGTCGTGTCCGAGCGCGTCCAGCGTTACTTGCGAATCGGATTTTTTCACTCCGCACTTAACGCAGTGAATAGACTTTTCGCCGGGTTCGGTACAAGTCGGCTCGATGTCTACCGTATAGTCGTCGGCATAGATATGACCGTCGGGGGCTATTCTTTCTTTACATATTTTTCCGCCCTCGACGTCGCAACCTACGTGATTGCATCTCCACGACCATTCGCCCGCGTCCAAGCAAGTGGAAGCCACGGAAACCCACACTTCGTCGGCGTCCTTTCTATCGGCGTGTCCGGTCGCGTTGATTATCTCGGTAGTGGTCCCCGAGCACTTTTTACAAGTAAGGACTTTCCAGCCGTTGGTTTCGCAAGTGGGGTCTTTCTTACTCGTTTCGTAATAGTCGTGACCTATGGCTTTGGCAAGTACTTTATCGCAACGCGTACACAAAATCGGGTTTTGACAAGAGAGTTCTTGATCGCCCGCGTCGTGACCGAGCGGTAAAACGGCTTTGTAATTCATCGGCAAGTCGCAACGGATACAACTCCTATACATACTGCCCTGACCTTCGCAAGAAGCCTCTACGGCGATATGCCATTCTTCTCCCGCCTCGTGTCCGAGCGCGTCGGTGACCGGTTGCGGTACGCTTATATACTCGCATCTTTGACAAATCGCGCCCTCGCCGAGACCGGTTTTATAACAAGTCGCGGGAACGGCGGGGATAGGAACGATATCGTGTCCGAGCGCGGCGATAACTTTCCTTTCCGTTAACTGCACGTTCATTTCTATATCGAAGAGTTTTAAGCAATACGTACACATAAAGCACTCTTCCAAGCCGGTATCTTCGCAAGTCGGATCTTCGGTAGGCAAGTATATCAGCGCGTGGTCGGTACATTTGTTCGCGCAGACGAGTTTTACCGTAATCGTCGGCAGATAGAGTATGTCGTTATGTCCCTTAAACGTTTTCCACGATTTATCTTTGCTCGTTATCGAAATGCTCAAAGTATCTTCGAAAGTTTCGGGCGCGCCGCTCTTTACTCGTATGGAAGACCCGACTATTTCGTAATAATCGCCGTCTTTTAACCTCAAATTGACTACGTAATCGCCCGAAGATAGGTCGAGCGTTTCTTGCGCGGTTTTCATCGAGGGCAAGGAGATGGTCTTTACGCCGAGTAGATTCAATTCTCCTAAGGTAAACTCGTTTTTGTTCTCCGAGGCTTGCACCAAAACTTCGGAAACGTCTCTCGTATACGCGTAAATTACCTTATCGTATCCCATTTTCACGAAAGGTACTTTGCCGCTTAAGCCGAACAGTTTACTTATAGAAACCGAACCCTTAAACATAAGCACCCTATACGTAAGTCCGAAGTCGTAATAAAAGCCGAGTTCGAAGTACGCGCCGGCGTAGTTCTCGCCTACGTTCGATATATGTACGATACCCGCTAAGTCGGCGTAAACGCCCACCGTGCCGTATAAGCCCAAGGACACCAAGTTCAGCGGGTCGCTCACGGCTATTTCGAGTTTTACGCCCGCTTTAATGCCGATTTTACCCACGATGGTCATTTCCTTGGTCGTGCCTAGTTCTTCTTTTTCATACGCCGTACGGAAGTTTTCGCCAATCGCCGCTCTTACGCCTATGGTCACTCGCGTGGAAGTTTTTTGCTCGTAATGTACGCTCGCTTCTACGTTAAACGATAACGTGAGATACGCTTTCAGCCAAACGGTAACGACGAAATTGAACGGTACTTCAATGAGTCTGAAGTCCTTGCTCGAATCGTAATTCGCGTCGCTGTCTTTAAGGCATTTTTTAAGTTCGTTAAGTTTTTCGCCCCAATCTTCGTAGCTGAGCGAATCGCTTATTTTCTTTCTGAATGCTTCGGTATCTTCGGGGTCGATTTCTTCGTCCGCTTTGTCGGGGTGGCAACTTCCGCACGCCCAATATCCGTCCTTAGTCAAGTCATCTATCGATAACGTGGTCGGGCGTTTGTTGGTCGGGAGCATTTGCGCTACGTGGAAACAGTTCGTTAAGTGTATGCACTTGCTCGAATTGTTTACTATATATTTAGGATGTATGCAGTGTTTACACGGCGTATAGCCTTTCTTTTCTATTTCTTGTATGGTTTCGTTGGACGTCTTCTTGTTGCTTTCGTTCATTTGGTCGACGTGGAAGCAGTCCGCTACGTGAACGTATTTCGTGCTTTCGTTAAGTATGAACTTCGCCGTTTGCGTACCCGCGGAGTACTTGACCGCAACGTCGAAAACGAACTTCGTTTCGTTCGTCGTGACCACTTTAAGGTCTATTCCGGCGGTATATTTTATCTTAAATACTTTCGTTTCCTTTTTTACCCAAGAAAAGTTGTATTCGAATTTCAACGCTTCGGTAAACTCGAAAGAAACGGAGAACACGCCGCCCGCTTTACCGTATTTTTTCTCTTTTTTGCCGAATTCGATATCGAGGTTGCCTCTTATAGTCAGCGAGAACTTGTTTTTCTCTTTCTTTAATTCGGGTTTTAATTTAATTTTGTCCAAAATGGACGCGGCGTTCAACGCGCCGTCTTGCAAAACGCAATCGTTCTCTTCGGCGTAACGCTCCGTCGCCACTTCTACGGACGCCAAGAACTTTTGGAAGTCTTCGGACGCGAAGAACAAGTTCGCCGCGCCGGTTTTTAGTTCCTCGTCGTCCACGTCGACGTAGTTTTCTATATCTATATCGCCCTCGGAGTACACGTCGAGCGTTTCGAACACGTCGCTATCGCTCTCCACCGATTCCAGTTCTACGTAAATAATCGGGTAATACTCGGTATCGCCGCAGTAAATAATATCTTTTATTCTACCGAAAACGCTGTTTTCGTTTATTTGGCTGACGGTAATGTTTTTCGTCATCGTTCCGCCGAAGCCGACCACGTCGCCTTCCTTTAAGTCGTATCCGTTCCTTACGGTAATCGACCTTGTGGTAAAGCCGCCGCTTATACCGGTGTCGGGGTCGTAAATGCCGTCGCCGATTCTTTCCAAAATCCAACCGTCCACGTTGTCGGAAGTCGCTTCCTCGTTACTGCCGTAGGAATAAATATAAACGTCCGCTCTGAGTTTAATATCCTCGTGCGGCACGTTGTCTATGGAGAAAGTAAGCGAGTCTACGCCCTTATCGTCTTCGAGCGCGGACAGTTCCGAGTCGATATCCGCTCCCGAATCGTCGGCGTTCTTGGCTGACGCGTTTTGCGAGCCTACGGAGTTCATAAAACGCGAATACTCTTTCAAAATCGACACGTTTCCGGTCGCTTTGGCGACGTACGCGCCGCTCTTTGCGTATTCTTCTCTCGGCGAAATGATATACAAGTCGTTACCGCGACTTTCTATTCTGCCGATTTTTCTTTCGGCATACTCTTCGCAACCGCCGACCACGTTACCGTCGTCGTCCAAAAAGTAATCGTCGTAAACGAAAAAGTGTTCTTTTATGTACGATTCTCCCTCCGGGCAAAGCACGACTACCGCAAAATCTTCCGAGCATCTCATTAACTCGGAATCTTCGTAAGCCTCTTTGTTTATCGTTTCGGCGTCGAGCGAGAAATTAGCAAAAATAACGGTGTTGCCGTTAATCGAGAAACTAAACGTTTTTTCGGAAGAAAGTTTATAAAAATTATCGGAATACCAACCGTCGAAATGGTATCCTTCCTTAGGGTATGCGATAAGGTCTACGACGTTATTCGCTTTATATTCCCTCGAAGTAAAGTTAGTCGTTCCGCCGTCTTGGGGAACGATTTGCACCGTATATACCGTTTCCGCGCCCGCATACGTTATCATAACGGCTTCGGAAGTCGAGGTTTTTTTGTTTTTATTGCTCGTATACGCTTTGACCTGAACGGAATACGCGCCCTTAGGTAGGTTTATCGTACGCACGTCGAAAAACGCCTCGTTCGTCAAATGCTCCTCGCTGTTTATGACGATTCCGTAATATTCCGCTTGCGAAACGGCGTTCCAAACTATTAAATGCTGGTTAAGCGTAATGCCCGTAACCGCGTCTAACGCTTCTATCGACTGTTTGCCGTCGCCGGTTCCCGCGCCTTGCGAAGTTTTGTCGTTACACGCGACCATGCATGCGCATACCAAAATAAATACCAATAAGAGAAGAAGTTTTTTCCCGATTTTCATATTGACGCCCCCGTGCGTTTTTATGTTGTCTAATACTTGTTTTTTATGAAATCTATGCCAAGTGAGTGTGCTTAACGACCCACTGTTTCATTTTAATACTCAGCCAGAATCCGTAGATTCCGAAAGTTATCAACGTGAGTAAGAGCCACTTTATGTAGTTGCCGAAAAGTTGTCCGCCGGTTCCGTCGAAAACGACTTGATGACCGTCGATAGTGGTGTGCTTCGCGTACCAGTTTTCCTTTATGCAAACCGCCCAAGGTAAACCGATACAAAGCGTAAACGTAATGATAAGATTTTGCAAAATGTTGATGCCGATCATGCCGAGCAAGCCGCCGTCAAATTTAGATTCCATTCTTTTCCTCCTAAAAATTCTTTGAAAATATAAAAATAACGACAAGCCCCTAACCTTTTCGTTATCTATCCAATTATAGGGTATACTTGTCGTTATGTCAAAGACGATTTATGCAAATTTTGCAAATGCCACGCACGTTTGGCAACGTACGCACGTTGCATCCAAATTTCGCGAATAGACTTTTGTTCTTATTTAAGCGTATAGCCGCATATAGGCGTGTCGGTTGACCGGTTGTAGGTTCAATTATTATATAACGAGAGGGAATAAAACAATTCCTCTCGTTTTTTTGACGATATGATATCGAAAAAAAAGCCGCGGCGATGACATCGCCGCGACCGATTTGAAACGTTTTTAGGGAAAACTATTTTTTTTTGTTGTTATTAAGCCAAGTGAGTGTGCTTAACGACCCACTGTTTCATTTTAATACTCAGCCAGAATCCGTAGATTCCGAAAGTTATCAACGTGAGTAAGAGCCACTTTATGTAGTTGCCGAAAAGTTGTCCGCCGGTTCCGTCGAAAACGACTTGATGACCGTCGATAGTGGTGTGCTTAGCGTACCAGTTTTCCTTTATGCAAACCGCCCAAGGTAAACCTATACAAAGCGTAAACGTAATGATAAGACTTTGCAAAATGTTGATACCGATCATGCCGAGCAAGCCGCCGTCAAATTTAGATTCCATTTTTTTTCCTCCTAAAAATTTTTTGAAAATATAAAAATAACGACAAGCCCCTAACCTTTTCGTTATCTATTAAATTATAGGGTATTCTTGTCGTTATGTCAAAGACGATTTATGCAAATTTTGCAAACGCCACGCACTTTTATATGCGAATATGTGTCTATTCTAATTCGAACGCGCCGGTATAGAGTTGGTAATACTGACCTTTAAGGGCGAGCAATTCTTCGTGACTGCCGCGCTCTATGACTCGTCCGTGTTCGAGGACCATAATCGTGTCGGCGTTTTGCACGGTGGAAAGTCTATGCGCTATGATGAACACCGTTCTGCCTTGCATAAGCCTATCGGTACCGCGCTGAACGAGAAGTTCGGTTCTCGTATCGATAGAACTCGTCGCCTCGTCCATTATCATTACGGGCGCGTCGGCAACCGCCGCTCTCGCTATCGACAGCAACTGCCTTTGACCTTGCGAAAGGTTGGCTCCGTCGTTGGTCAGCATCGTGTTATAGCCGTCGGGAAGTCTGGTAATGAAATCGTCGGCGTTGGCGATTCTCGCCGCGGCATAAACTTCTTCGTCGGTGGCGTCGAGCCTACCGTAACGGATATTTTCCATAATCGTACCGGTAAACAAACTGGTATCTTGTAAAACCATACCGAGCGACCTACGCAAGTCAGATTTTTTAATTTTGTTTATATTTATGCCGTCGTAGCGGATTTTTCCGTCGTCTATGTCGTAGAACCTGTTAAGAAGGTTGGTTATAGTTGTTTTACCCGCGCCCGTCGCGCCGACGAAAGCGTATTTTTCGCCCGGCTTAGCGTGTAACGAAACGTCGTGAAGAACGATTTTTTCGGGAACGTATCCGAAATCGACTTCGTGCATTTCTATATCGCCTCTAAGCGGAACGTAAGTAACGGTGCCGTCCGCTTTATGCGGGTGCTTCCACGCCCAAAGTCCGGTTCTTTCTTGCGATTCGATAAGATTGCCGTTTTCGTCGCGCTTCGCGTAAACGAGCGTAACGTAACCTTGGTCTTCTTCCGGTTTTTCGTCCATCAGCGAGAAAACTCTTTCCGCGCCGGCAAGCGCCATGACGACAGCATTGATTTGTTGGCTGATTTGCGCGATTTGGTTGGTAAACTGTTTGCCCATGGTAAGGAAGCCGACTACCAGCGGTATGATGACCGCCGCGTCGCGCGATACTCCGCTGAGTCCCACGTTAAGTCCTTCCTTAGCGACGATTAACGCGCCCGTGAACGCTAACAAAACGTACATCATATTGCCTATGTTGCCGAGTATCGGCATAAGCACGTTCGCGTAGGTATTGGCTTGCGCCGCGTCGTGACAAAGTTCGTCGTTTACTTTATCGAAGCCCTCTTTCGCTTTTTCTTCGTGGCAGAAAACTTTGATTACCTTTTGACCGTGTATCATTTCTTCGATATAGCCTTCGGTTTTGGCGATGGTCTTTTGTTGACGAATGAAGTATTTCGCGCTGTTGCCGCCCACTATTTTGGACACGAAGAACATTATTACCACGCAACTAAGCACGATAAGCGTGAGCCATAAGGAATAGTAAATCATTACTATAAAGACGATTATAAGCATAATCGAGGCTTGGAAAATCGACGGTAAACTTTGCGAAACGAGTTGTCTTATCGCGTCTACGTCGTTCGTATAGTAACTCATTATATCGCCGTGCACGTGCGTGTCGAAGTATTTAATCGGTAGATTTTGCATACCGTTAAACATTTTTTTTCTTATATCGTTAAGAAATCTTTGCGTTACTATCGCCATAGCCCATTCTTTGAAATACGAAGCGATTATACCCACTATATAGATACACGCCATGACGCTTACGCCGATGGTGAGCGACTTCATTATTTCGTCCTTAATCAAACCCGATTCGAACAAGGACTGGGTCATATTTATAATATAGATACTGGCTCCCGAGGTCGCCACGCTGCATAACAGCAAGCACACCGCGACGAGAACGAGCATTCCCTTGTTATTCGCGAACAGTTCTTTCATAAGGCGCGAAAAAGTTTGCTTGGCGTTAATCGCCATACCTTTACCTTTCATTTTTATCGGACCTGCCATATTACTCGTCCTCCTTTTGCTCGTCGCTGCCTTTGATTTGCGAGTTATAGACTTCTTGATAAATCGCGTTTGTCTTCAAAAGTTCTTCGTGCGTGCCGACGCCGTTAATTCTGCCGCCGTCCAGCACTACGATTTTATCCGCATGCTCTACCGAAGCGATACGTTGCGCGATAATGATTTTCGTCGTGTCGGGAATTTCTTCCGCGAACGCCTTTCTTATCATGGCGTCGGTTTTCATATCGACCGCGCTGGTAGAATCGTCGAGTATAAGTATCTTCGGCTTTTTGAGTAGCGCTCTCGCTATGCAAAGTCTTTGCTTTTGTCCGCCGGACACGTTGGCTCCGCCTTGCTCGATATAAGTGTCGTACTTATCGGGGAAAGACTCGACGAAACTGTCCGCGCACGCGAGTTTACAAGCGCGTACGATATCTTCGTCGGTAGCGTTCTCGTCGCCCCAACGTAAGTTCTCCTTTATCGTACCCGAGAAAAGCAAGTTCTTTTGCAGCACTACCGAAACTTGGTTTCTCAAAGAATCCATATCGTATTCTTTTACGTTCCTTCCGCCTACGAAAACTTCTCCGTCCGTGGCGTCGTATAATCTCGGGATAAGTTGTATCAGCGTGGTTTTCGACGAACCCGTTCCGCCGATCAGACCCACCGTTTCGCCGGCGTTGATTTTCAAGTTTATCCCGTAAAGGGCGTCCTTTTTTGCGGTAGCGGAATACTTAAAACTCACGTTCTTGAATTCCACGTCGCCGCTCGGCACTTCGTAAACCGGGTTTTCGGGATTGGTTATCGTGCTTTCTTCGGCAAGCACTTCGTTTATTCTTCTCGCGGATTCTACCGACATCGTTACCGTGACGGCGATCATCGAAAGCATCATCAGACTCATAAGCGTCTGCATACCGTAGTTAATCAGACTGGTAATCTCGCCTATTTGCATATAGTCGCCCAGCGGATGCGCGTCGCCGACCACTATCATCGCGCCGATAAACACGGTAAGTAAAAGCACGACGTACATCGCGCATTGCATAACCGGACTCGCTACCGCCAACATCTTTTCCGCCTTGGTGAAGTCGTCTTTCAGTTCGTCGCTCGCTTTGCCGAACTTCTTCTTTTCGTAATCTTCCCTCACGTACGCTTTAACGACGCGCATGGCTTTGACGTTCTCTTGCACGGACTCGTTAAGTTTGTCGTACTTCTTGAAAATTCTGTTAAAAAACGGAATTACTTTACGGAACAAGAATATGCCGAATATCAGCAAAATAAGCATTGTGCCCAGCGATATGAGCGCGACCGTGTTGCTTATACTGAAAGAAAGTATAACCGCAAAGAGGAACATCATGGGCGACCTTATACCGCCTCTTATTACCATCATATACGACATTTGCACGTTGGTAACGTCGGTGGTAAGACGCGTGACCAAACTCGTCGCCGAAAACTTGTCTATATTGGCGAACGAAAAGCCTTGTATGCGATAATACATATCTTTTCTTAAATTCTTGGCAAATCCCGCGGAAGCGACGGCAACCGTTCTGCCCGCAAGCGCGCCGAAAGTCAAACTAAGCAACGCGAAAACTATCAATATCGCGCCGTGAATGGCAATGCCGGTAATCATGTCGCCATTCGCCCAACCGGCAATCAGAGCGTTGATATCGTGAATCAAACCCGTACTCGTTCCGCTTACGCCCGAGGAATAGTTATCTTGCAAAGTGTTTATAAGACTCGACGTAATCAGCGGTAAAAAACATTCCAGCAAAACTTCGCACGCGATGAAAATCGGCGTCAGTATGCTGGCGCGTTTGTATTCGCGCACGCTCTTTAATAATCTTTTTATCATAAAACTCCTTTTTTGCGCCATCTCAATGGCGCTTTACCCCCCTATTTCGTCGCTCGAAACCGCGGGCGAACCCGCTTTTTTTCTAATTGTCTTTTGGGTCAAAAGTTTATTACCACAATATTTTTTTAATGTCAAACCTTTTTTTAAGAAAATATTTAATTTTATATATACTTCTATGTGAATGTTGCGGAAAATAAAAAAAGAGGTCGTGTCCGACCCCCGATTTATACAAGCGATTATCGAGCGTTATTCCAAAAACTCGATTATCGAAAACGCCAGCGTATCGACGAATTCTCGCAAGTATTTTTCGTCGCAAAGAAGTTTTTCGTCTTCGGCGTTCGACAAGAACCCGCATTCCACGATAACCGAAGGCGCTTCGGTAAGGTTGAGCATAAAGTAATCTCCGGGAAGCGCGGAATACGCTCTGCCCGTATGCGCCACGTTCAGACCGTTCAAGCCGTTTTGCATCGCGCCGGCGAGGTTTCTTCCCGATTTACTGGTTGCGTTAAAGAAAACTTGCGCGCCGCGGCGGTCTTTGGTGGGGAACTTGTTGCAATGCACACTGATAAGCGCGTCCGGATTTGCGTTAAGCGTAATCTCCTTACGTTTGGCGAAATCTTGCTTCTTAAAATCTTTTTCCGTTTCGTATAAGCCGCCTTTATCTTTTCTCGTCAAAACCACGTTAAAACCCGCGTCTTCCAGAACTTCTTTTAACATAAGCGATATTTGCAGATTCTTTTCCGATTCTTTCGTTCCCGCCGCGCCTACGACGCCGTTGTCGATACCGCCGTGTCCGGGGTCTAAAACAATCGTCTTCCTTCCGAACGCGCCCACGGTTTTCCTATGCGAAAAGGCAAGTCCGAACGCCAAACCGACAAGACAAACCAATAACGCTATCACAACTGCAAAAAACACTTTTTTCTTCAAAACTATTATATGCAAAATTCCCTCCGAAAGCGATTTTTTCGCTCGCTTAACGCGCGACCCGTTTCTATACGCTATTCTATGCGCTTTTTACGCCGATTATTACCCGTCTTTACCGAGCGCTAACACTGTGGAAAAGTCCGTTAGGTATCCCCAAACCGCCCTTAAAAACGAGTTTTTTCTTTTTGTAACAAAATGCTACGAAGTTATCCACAAAGTTATCAACATTATTAACGTGTTGATTTTTTGCGAAATTCGTCGGCAAACCGCCGTTTTTAAGCCGTTTTTATCCGCTGTTGTGGATAACTCCGAGACAAAAATGTGGATAACTCGTTTTTTATGTGGAAAAAGGCGAGGTTTTGTCGATTTTTGTCGACGGAAAAAACTCCGCGCTTTTTCTTTGTGTCGTTTAATAGTTCCCAATCGCGTCGATACGGGTAACCGAGACGTTTTTACCGACGGTTTTTCAACAAAAAATTTGCACTAAAAACGCGACGATTGCCATAATAAACGTATAAATCGAGAAGTAGTGAAGTTTGTCTTTTTTGAGGAGTTTCTCGAAAAATCTTATGGCGATTATTCCGGTAACGAAAGCGATTATCATGCCGAGAACCGTACCTACGTTAACGCTTGAATTTTTACCGCTCGAGATTATTTCCACGATACTGCTGCCGATTATCACGGGTATGGACAGTAGGAACGAGTACTCCGCGCTCTCGTCGCCTTTACCTACGTACCGTAAACAAACGGTAGTCGTACCGCTGCGCGAAATGCCCGAAAAGCAAGCGACGCCCTGGCTTAAACCCGTTATCAGCGCGGGCAAGACGACTTTCCCTTGCATAACGCCCTCTTTCGGCGGCAAAATTTTCGGCAAAAGCAATATGACCGAAGTCACGCAAAAGAAGAAGGGTAAAAACGCGTCGGTATCCGGCAAAACGAAGCGAACGAGCGCGGCGGCGCCAGCGGTCGGCACGCTTGCCGTAAGCACGAACAAACTCTTTTCTTTAAGCGGATGGCGCACGACTTCCCAAACCGATTTTCTGTAATAGAAAAGCACCGCGAGAAGGGTCGCGAGATGTAATAATAGGTTGGTGAGCATACTCGGCTCGCCTATACCCGCCCTTTCCAACAAAACCAAGTGTCCGCTGCTCGACACCGGTAGAAACTCGGTTAAGCCTTGCGCCAAGCCGAGAATAATTCCGTCCAAAATATCTTTCATAGTGGTTTCTCTTTACAAAAAATATGTTTCATTGTATAATTTATGCGAAAAAAAATACGGACGCGTCGAGATTTTTTCGCGCGTTAATACGGTTAAAACAAGAAGGGTTTTTATGAAATTAGGAGTTGTCGGACTACCGAACGTAGGCAAAAGTACATTGTTTAACGCTTTGACGAAAGGCAAAGCCATGGCTGCGAACTATCCTTTCTGCACAATCGACCCCAACGTAGGCGTCGTTGCCGTCAAGGACGAAAGAATCGATACGCTCAGCAAACTTTACAACAGCAAAAGCACCGTTTACACTGCGATTGAGTTCGTCGATATCGCGGGACTCGTAAAAGGCGCGAGCAAGGGCGAAGGCTTAGGCAATAAGTTCCTTTCGCACATTCGCGAAGTGGACGCTATCGTACACGTGGTAAGGTGTTTCGAAGACGAAAACATAACTCACGTCGACGGCTCTATCGACCCGATAAGGGATATAGAAACCATATCGCTGGAACTCATTTTCGCGGATATGGATATGCTCGAAAGGCGTATCGACCGCACCAAATCGGCCATGAAGGGCGGAGATAAAAAATACGTTGCCGAACTCGAACTTCTCAATCGTATTTACGCCACGCTCGAAAGCGGCAAACCCGCAAGAAGTATGAGTTTCACTAAAGACGAAGAAGAATTCGTAAATAGTCTGTTCTTACTCACGATGAAAAAAGTAATTTACGTCGCGAACGTTGCAGAAGGCGGCGAAAACTGCGAAAACGTAAAAAAAGTAGCGGAATACGCCAAGGCGGAAAATAGCGAAGTAATCGCTCTCTGCGTAAAACTCGAAGAAGAACTTTCCGAACTCGACGACGAAGACCGCGCTATGTTTATGGAAGAACTGGGAATGACCGAAAGCGGACTCGATAAACTCGTAAAAAAATGCTACTCCTTACTCGGTTTAATCTCCTTCCTTACCGCGGGCGAAAAAGAAACGCGCGCCTGGACGATAACGGAAGGCACAAAAGCACCCCAAGCCGCGGGCAAAATTCACTCCGACTTCGAACGCGGCTTTATCCGCGCCGAAATAGTAGACTACAACACGCTCATAGAATGCGGGTCCTACAACGCCGCCAAAGAAAAAGGCAAAATGCGCAGCGAAGGCAAGGACTACGTTATGAAAGACGGGGATGTGGTGGTGTTTAGATTCAATGTGTAGATACGGCGCCAATCGTTCGTCGGCAACGTGTGACGTTGCATCCAATTTACGCGAATAGGCGATATTCTTGTTTAAGCATATAGCCACGTATGAGCATAACACGCGTAGCCTCGGCTTTCCCTTTGTGCTAATGCGTACTGTTAACCGCCGAAGCACCGACTTACAAGGAAGCCGTTAAGATAACGGTACCAATCGCAAGGGGGCATTACATTACAGTCAAAAGAGGTCGCGATAACGACCTCTTTCTTTTTTCGGCGCCAGTCGTTCGGCGGGTACTTATAGCAGTCAAAAAAGAGGTCGAATGACCTCTTTTTCTTTGTGCTAATGCGTACTGTTAACCGCCGAAGCGCCGACTTACAAGGAAGCCGTTACGTACCTTACGGCTTGTTAT